>NZ_QXDL01000076.1:0-17380 GCF_003574345.1 Calidithermus terrae | reverse complement strand
GGGCAAGGGGGGCGGTTGACCCGGCAGGGGCTCGAGGCCTCGAGCCCCGTCCCCCAGCGCCCGGCGTTCGCCGTCGGCCGTCGGCCATCCTCCGTCTCATTCACGCCCCCTCTCCCCTGCTATCCTGATGAGGTTGGAATCTTGCCGATGAGCCTTAGCCCCAACCCCCACCTGCTCTCGGTCGCGCCCATGATGGACTGGACCGACCGGCACTTCCGCTACCTGGTGCGCCAGGTCAGCCGGGGGGTGTTGCTGTACACCGAGATGGTGACGGACAGGGCCGTCCTGCACGGGAACCGGCCCCGGCTGCTGGGCTTCGACCCGCTCGAGCACCCCGTGGCCCTGCAGCTCGGCGGTTGTGACCCCGCCCTGCTGGCGCAGGCGGCGCGCGTCGGGGAGGAGTGGGGCTACGACGAGGTCAACCTCAACCTGGGGTGCCCCTCGGAGCGGGTGCAGGGCGGGGGCTTCGGGGCCTGCTTGATGAAGGAGCCCGACCTGGTGGCCGAGTGCCTGGCGGCCATGCGCGAGGCGGTGGGGGTGCCGGTGACGGCCAAGCACCGGCTGGGCGTGGACGAGCTCGAGGACTACGGCTACCTCGCGCGCTGGGTCGAGAAGCTGGCGGGGGTGGGGGTAGAGGTCTTCATCGTGCACGCGCGCAAGGCCTGGCTCAAGGGGCTCTCGCCCAAGGAGAACCGCGAGATCCCCGAGCTGCGCTACGGGTGGGTGTACCGGCTCAAGCAGGACTTCCCCCACCTGCGCTTCGTGCTCAACGGCGGGGTGCGCACCCTCGACGAGGCGGCGGCGCACCTGGCGCACGTGGACGGGGTGATGCTGGGGCGGGCGGTCTACGACGACCCCTTCGTGCTCGAGCACGCCGACGCCCGCTTCTACGGCTTAGAGCGCCAGCCCGCCCGGCTGGAGGTCGCGCGGGCCATGATCCGCTACACCGAGGCCCAGGTGGAGCAGGGCGTGCCGCTGTGGGCGGTGGCGCGCCACCTGCTCAACCTCTTCAAGAACCAGCGGCGGGGCAAGCTGTGGCGGCGCCTGCTGTCGGAGCGGGCCAACCGCGCGGGGGCCACGCCCGAAGTGTTGTGGGAGGCGCTCGAGCACATAGCAGCGCCCGAGCTCGAGGCCGCCGCCGGCTGATCCGCTTCAGCCCAGGTAGGCCCGCACCTCGCCGAGCCCCACCTGCCAGGTGGTGCGGGAGAGGTAGGGCTTGAAGCCCAGCGCGCGGTTGATCTTGAGCATGGGCGCGTTGGAGTCGGCGTTGCCGGTGCGGATCTTGCTCACCCCGGGGCGCTCGGCGAGCACCTTTTGGATCATGGCCGCCTTGAGCCAGCGGCCCAGGCCCCGGCCGCGGAACCCGGGGAAGACCCCGGTGCCCTGCTGCTGCAGGAGGTCGGGGCGGTGGGGGTTCCAAGTCACCTCGGTGTAGCCCGCGAAGCGCCCGGTGGCCTTCTCCCGCACGAAGTAGGTCCAGCGCTGCCCGCCCGCGGCCAGTTGCATCTGCTCGACCTGGCGCAGCATCTGGGGGGTCACCTTGACGTCCTCCATCTCGAGCCGGTCCTTGGGCTGGTCGCTCATCACCACCTGCAGCACCCGCACCACCTCCTCCAGGTCGGCCTCGGCGTAGGGGCCCTCCCAGAATTGCAGCTCGAAGTCGGCGGTGGGGGCCTCGCGCAGCCAGCGCCCCAGCAGCTCGCGGTCCAGCTCGGCCAGCAGCAGTTGGTTGGTATGGCTCTCCAGGCCCCGCTCGGCGCCCAGGCGCTCCATGAAGGCCTCCCCGGAGGGCACCCGGGCGGTGGTGTTGCCCATCAGCAGGGTGCGGCCGGTCTGCCGGGCCAGCTCGGCCACCGGGGCCAGCAGGCGGCGGGCCAGGCCGCGGCGGCGGTGGCCGGGCAGCACCCCGACGTCGGCCTCGAGCAGGTGGCGGTTCTCGGGCAGGTCGAGGTAGCTGGCGCTGGACTCGGCCACCACCTCACCCCCCTCCCACACGGTCCACACCCACACCCTCACCACCGGGGGCAGGTTGCGCAGGGTCGCCATGCGCTCCTCGAAGGGGACGGGCGGGTCGTCGGGCTGGGCCTCGGCGCGCATGCGGTTCTGGAACGCGTGCAGGGCGAGGTACTCGGCCTCGCTGGCCTGGCGCAGGTCGATGGGGCGGATCTCGAGGGTCATGGCTCATGATCGGTTCCCGGCTACTTGAGGAGCAAGGAGGCAATTCAAATAGCTGGCCGGGGTATTCGCGCCGCAAAAGCCTGTTCCCATCACGCCTTTTCATTAACGAATCTTCATCTTCGGCCTTACAGACGTAACTCGTGAGGGTGTATAGGCTGGAAATTTCGTTAATTTCACGTTTATCCCGGGGTTCTAGGCTCGTCGGTGGAGGTTGTCATGCGCAAGTCGTTGTGGATCGCGGGGTTAGGCCTGTTCCTGGCCGCCTGCACCAACCCGGGCAGCCAAGCCCCCGGCACCACCCTCGAGGGCGTCGTCCAGCGGAGCGGCGGCCTCGTCACCATGGGCGGCAAGGTCCTCGACCTTAGCCAGGCCCGCGTCAGCGAGGACGGCCAGGCCGTCGCGGCCTCGAGCGTGCGCGACGGCAGCGAGATCAGCGCCCAGGGCGTCGAGCGCGGCGGGCGGCTCGAGCTGCGCGCCGTCGAGCTGCGCTACCGCGTCAAGGGCCCGGCCGACGAGGTCAACGCCGCCGAGGGCTTCGTGACGGTGGTGGGGCTCAAAGCCCTGGTGACGCCCGAGACCCGAATCGTCGAGGAGAAGGCCGACGGCAGCGAGACCCCCCTCACCCTCGACGACCTGAGCGCGGGCGACTACCTCAAGGTCGCGGGGCTGGCCCAGGCCGACGACTCCGTGGTGGCGACGCGCATCGAGCGCGAAGGCCCGGAGAACCCCGGCAAGGTCGAGCTGCGCGTGGCGCTGCGCGAGCTCGACGCCGCCGCCAAGACCTTCACCTACGGCCTGCGGACCTACACGGTGGACTACTCCGGCGCCCAGCTCAAGGGCGCCCTGAGCGAAGGGGCCTACGTGCGGGTCAAGGGCCAGAAGTCGGGCACCACCGTCGTGGCGAGCCAGGTGCGCGTCGAGGAGGAGCGCGGGGGGGGCAAGGGCCGCACCCGCATCGAGCTCGAGGGCATCGTCGCCGGCCTCGACACCGCCGCCAAGACCTTCAGCGTCGAGGGCCTGACCGTCGAATACAGCCAGGCCGAGCTGCGCGGCGAGCTCAGGGAGGGGGCCCGGGTCCACGTGCGGGGCACGCTCGAGGGGGACACCGTGAAGGCCCAGCAGGTCAAGGTGCAGGGCAAGGGCGAGCGGGGCGGGGGCGGGGCCGAACTCGAGGGCCCCATCGCCGGCTTCGACGCCGCGAGCCGCACCTTCACGGTCAACGGCGTGACGGTGAGCGTTGACGCCCGGACCCGCTACGCGGACGACCGCGGCGAGGGTGGCGAGGAATCCCGAGGCGATGAGGACGAAGACCGCATGAGCCCCGAGGAGTTCTGGGGCACCGGCCGCGACGGCCAGACGGTCGAGGTCGAGGTCGAGGCCACCGGCGAGGGCGCCCTGCTCGCCCACGAGATCGAGCTAAAGTGAACGGCCGGGCACCCGGTTTCCCTTAAACTTAAGTCAGCATGCGCATCCTGCTGGTCGAAGACGAAGAGGGGCTGGCCCAGCCCCTCCTCGCCCTCCTCCGGCGGGAGCGCTACGCCACGACGTGGGTGAGCAGCGTGGAGGCCGCCTACGCCGCCTTGGCCGACGCCGAGCCCGACCTGCTGATCCTCGACGTGATGCTCCCCGAGGGCGAGGACGCGGGCTTCGAGCTGGCCCAGGGGCTGCGGCAGGGCGGCTACAAGGGCAGCATCCTCTTCCTCACCGCCCGCGACACCATCGAGGACCGGGTGCACGGCCTCGACCTGGGCGGCGACGACTACCTGGTCAAGCCCTTCTCGCTCACCGAACTGCTCGCGCGGGTGCGGGCCCTGCTGCGCCGCAGCGCACACAGCAAGCAGGCCTACATCGCCCGGGGGCCCCTACGCGTGGACCAGAGCGGCCGGCGGGTCTTCTGGCAGCAGCAGATCTGCGAGCTGTCGGAGAAGGAATTCGCCCTGCTCGAGCTGCTCGCCCTGCACCCCGAGAAGACCTTCGCCGTCGAGGAGCTGCTCGAGCGCTTCTTCCCCGACAGCGAGTCGGGGCACCGCATCCTGCGGGTCTACGTGCACCGCCTGCGGGAGAAGCTGGCCCCCGAGGCCATCGTGACGGTCCCCGGGGGCTACCGGTTGGGGGTCTAGATGGGGTTGCGTAGCCGGCTCGTCCTCAGCCTGACCACCCTCGCCGTGCTGGCGGTGGCGGTGGAGGGCCTGCTGGGCTACTGGCAGTTCCGCGAGGCCGTGCGCGGGAACCTCGAGCGCGACCTCGAGCGCTTCGCCCGCACGGTGGCCGAGGCGGTGGTGCTGGAGCCGGCCCCCCGGCTCGACGTGGCCCGCGTGGCCGAGCTGCCCGAGTTCGGCCAGGGCCGCCTGCGCCTGCGCCGCGAGGGGGAGGCCCCGGTGTTCGAGACCGGCGGCCGCTTCCCCGAGAACGACCCCGCCTGGCTGCGCTACCGCCTGCCGCTGGAGGGGGGGTACGTGCTCGAGGCCGCCCTCGACACCCGCGAGCGGCAGAACGCCTTCGCGGCCTACACCCAGACCCTCTTGATCTCACTGCCTGTCGCGCTGTTCCTGGCCCTGGGCCTGGCGGCGCTGCTGCTGGGCTACCTCATGCGCCCGCTGCGCCAGCTCAACCAGGCCACCCACGAGCTGGCCCAGCAGCGCTTCCCCGAGGCGGTGCCCATCCCCCCGGGCAACGACGAGCTGGCCGAGCTGGCCCGCAGCTTCAACCGCATGACCGAGGCGGTGCGGGGCTTCCTCGAGCGCGAGCAGAGCTTTACCCGCTACGCCTCCCACGAGCTGCGCACGCCGCTGGCGACGTTGCGGGCCCAGGTCGAGGGGCTGGAGCACGGCCTCGCCGACCCCCGCCAGGCCATGCCCTACCTCAAGGCCAGCCTCAGCCGCATGGAGGGCATCCTCAGCGGCCTGCTCACCCTCTCGCGCTCCCCCGAGCCCAGCCCCACCCCGCTGCCCCTGGAGCCGCTGGTGCGCTCGTGCGCCGCCGCGCTGCCCGAGGCCCAGCAACCGCGCCTGAGGCTCGAGCTCCGGCACGACCTGTGGACCTACGGCCCGGCCGAGCCGCTGCGCCAGGCCGTCCACAACCTCCTCGACAACGCCTGCAAGTTCAGCGACGGCGAGGTCGAGGTCCGGCTGGAGGGCGGGCCGGGCCAGGTGCGGCTGGTGGTGCGCGACCGGGGCCCGGGCGTCCCCGAGGAGGCCCTGGCCGAGCTGGGCAAGCCCTTCTACCGGCTCGACCGCCGCAAGCAGGGTCTGGGCCTCGGACTGGCCCTGGTGCAGCACGTAGCCCGCGCGCTGTCGGGGCGGCTGGAGTTCCGCAACCTCAAGCCCGGGCTCGAGGCCACCCTCACCCTCCCCGCCGCCACCCCCCAAAACGAGGTGAACCATGTCCCGGCGTGAGCTGCTGCGGCTGCTGGCGGCCCTGGGCCTGAGCCTGGGTTCGCCGGGCTGGGCCAACGGCAAGGACAAGGACAAAGGCAACGGCAACGATAAGGACAAAGATAAGGACAAGGACAAAGATAAAGACAAGGGGAACGATAAAGACAAGGGCGACAAGTCCTCGCCCGGCAACCCCAACAACCCGAACAACCCCAACAACCCCGAACCCCGCCGCAACTACTACGCCCGCGTGACCCTCAACGACGGGGCCGCGATCTACTGCGGGGGAACCCGGGTGCTCAGCGACTCGCCCTGGCTCAAGCTCGCCGCCCCGGGGATGTGGCTCGAGGCCGAGGGCAACTGGAACGAGAAGGACTTCAAAGCCGCCCAGGTCAAGATCGTCTCCCCCAAGGTCTGGGCCTACTACCAGGGCCCGGCCGCCGCGCTGAGCCTCGGGGGCGCCCAGCGCGTTGAGGTGTGGCTCCAGGACGGCGCCGAGCGCGTCCTGTTCCAGCGCACCCTGACCACCTCGGCCAACACGGTGCGCGTCGTGGCCTACCACGACGGCACCCGCTTCCTGGCCGTCCCCCCCAACCTCATCGCCGCCCCCGGCCTCAAGCCCGGCTGGTACGAACTCAACGGCACCTGGAACGGCCAGTCCTTCACCTGGAGCAGCATCAAGCCCTTCCCCGCCGACGAGGGATGAGTAGCGAACAGCTGTCAGCTTTCAGCCGTCAGCGGTAAGCGGGAAGCTAGTGGCTCGTGGTGAACCCCACCCCGCACGCGGGGAGGGTTTATCCCCCCCGGCCCCCCTTGCTAAGGGGGGTGACAAGGCGTCTTGCGTCTTGCGTTTGGCGTCTCGCGTTTCGCGTACGACGTACGACGTACGACGTACGACGTACGACCCGCGTTAGCGTTGGGCGTTCGGCTATGGGCTATCGCCCCCCATGTACATAAACCCCCGGGCCCCATAACCAAAGGTGCTAGGGTAAAGGCATGACCGGACTGCTCATCGTGTTGGGGCTGGCGGTGGTGCTGGTGCTGGCCTACGTCGTGCTCTACAACGGGCTGGTGGCCCGCAAGAACCAGGTGGACAACGCCTTCGGTTCCGTCGAGGCCATGCTCAAGAAGCGCTACGACCTCATCCCCAACCTGGTCGCCGCCGTCAAGCAGTACATGGCCCACGAGGCGAGGCTGCTCGAGCGCGTCGTGGCGTTGCGCTCGCAGGCGATGGGTGCCCCCAGCCCGGAGGCGAGGTTCAAGGCCGAGGGCGAGCTGAGCGCCGCGTTGCGGGGCCTGATGGTGCAGGTGGAGAACTACCCCGACCTCAAGGCCAACCAGAACGTGCTGCAACTGCAGGCCGCCCTCAACGAGGCCGAGGAGCAGATCTCGGCGGCGCGGCGCTTCTACAACTCCGCCGTCACCGACTACAACAACGCCATCGAGATGTTCCCTTCCAGCCTCATCGCCCAGAGCATGCGGCTGGAGCGCAAGCCGGTGTTCACCATCCCCGAAGGGGAGCGAGCCGCCCCCAACGTGGGCCAGCTTTTCGGCAATTGAGCCCCTGTAGGCCAACCCCCAGAGCGTACCTGCCATGGTCCGTCCAGTTCCCTGCGCCCTCCCCCGGCCTTCCCCCCTCGCCTCCGCCGCACGCCGCATGACCCCGCGCAGCGCTGGGAGGACGGCGTGACCGGGGGCTTCACCGAACTCTACCGCCAGCTCGAGCCCGTGATCGGCGACCTCGAGCGCGAGCGGCGGGAGGTGGCCGCGCGGCTGGTCGTGTTCGGGGCCGTCACCGTGCTGGCCGCGGTGCTCCTGGTGGCCCTGGTCCCCGCCGTGCGCGACCCCGGCCTGCTGGGCTTCGTGGCCTTCGCCGGCATCGCGGCGCTGGGCGTGGCCCACGGCGCCCTCACCCGGCGCTACCGCGCGCGCTTCAAGAACGAGCTGGTGCGGCGGCTGGTGCAGCACCTGGGCCCGGGCCTCGAGTACCGCCCCGAGGCGGGCGTCGGCTACGGGAGCTACCGCTCGAGCCAGCTCTTCCCCCGCGAGCCCGACCGCTACAAGGAGGAAGACCTCATCGCCGGGCGCGTCGGCCAGACCCGCCTCAAGGTCAGCGAGGTCCACAGCGAGTACAAGACCGAGTCCACCGACTCCAAGGGGCGGCGCACCACCCACTGGCACACCATCTTCCGCGGGCTGTTCTTCGTGCTCGACTTCCCCAAGCCCTTCCGCGGCACCACGCTGGTGCTGCCCGACAACGGCGACGGGGCCTTCCTCAACTTCCTCGAGCGCTTCAGCAGCCGCGGCCAGCTCGTCAAGCTCGAAGACCCCGAGTTCGAGCGCTACTTCGTCACCTACGCCTCCGACCAGGTCGAGGCCCGCTACCTGCTCTCCACCAGCCTCATGCAGCGCCTGGTCAACTTCCGCAAGGCCTTCAAGCGCCCGCTCTACCTCGCCTTCAGCGGCGGCAACTTCTACCTCGCCCTCTCCACGCCCAAGAACTTCTTCGAGCCGCGCATCTTCCAGCCCCTGCGCCTGGAAGACCTCGTGGACTACCTCACCGACCTGCGCTTCGTGCTCTCGGTGATCGACGAGCTCAACCTCAACACCCGCATCTGGGGCACGTAGGGCGCCCGGCGGGACGCGCGGCCATGGACTTCACCCGGCTTTACTACCAGGTCCTGCTCCCGGTGCAGGGGCTGCTCGAGCGCGAACGCCGCCACAGCCTGCTGCTCGTGGCGTTGCTGGCGCTGTTCACCGGGCCGCTGCTGGTGGTCGGCGTCGCCGCGCTGCTGGCGGGCATCTTCCCGGTCGGGCTGGTGGTGAGCGGACTGGCGCTGGGGACGTGGCGGGTGGTCTACCCGGCGGTGCAGTACAACTACCGCCGCCACTTCAAGCAGAAGCTGATCCAGCCCATCTTGGCCGAGGTGGCCCCCACGCTGGTCTACCAGAGCCTGGGCACCCTCAACGAGATCGAGCTGTGGGCCAGCGGGCTGCTCGAGCGCACCGGCGAGGTCGAGGGCAGCGACTTGGTGCGCGGGCGCATCGAGGGGGTGGAGTGCAAGTTCGCCTACGTCGAGGCCTACGCCCTGCGCGAGGACCGCGGGCGCAACCCCTCCCTGCGGCAGCGCGCGCGCCTGTTCCAGGGGATGCTCTTCGTGGCCGAGTTCCCCAAGCCCTTCCTGGGGCAGGTCCTGGTGCTCCCCGACCACCTCGAGCCCGCCCTGGGCCACCTGGCCCAGTACCTGCAGGGCCTCAACCGTTCGCGGGGCGAGCTGGTGAGGCTCGAGGACCCCGAGTTCGAGGGCCTCTTCGCCGTCTACACCGCCCCCGGCCCCGACGCCCAGGTCAAGGCCCGCTACCTTCTCTCCACCAGCTTCATCCGCCGCCTCACCCGCTTCCGCCGCCAGTTGGGCCGGCCCCTGCTGGCCTCGCTCAACTACGGCAAGCTCTACCTCGCCATCCCCCTCCCCGCCAACCCCCTCGACCCGCCGCTGCTGCACAGCGCGGTGGACCTCGAGCGGGTGCGCACCTACGTGGAGGCGCTCGAGCTGATGCTGAACCTCGTCGAAGAGCTGCGGCTCAACGTGCGGGTCTGGAACACGACGGGATAGAAGTACGGCGCGTTGACGAAGACAACCAACTGTAATAAGAATTAGATCAGATATGTTAATAATCTATACAGGAGATGAAACCGTGCGTCAGCACGGGGAAACCTTGTTCGCTTCAGCTAAGCTACTTAGAGAAGTTTATTTAGTGCTTGATGCTCCGCGAGGCTACGCCCTTCGAACCCTGGCCGACCTACCACGCCCTGTGTTAGTGGTAACGGGTGTGAACACCTCACCCTACCTTCAAGACCTACTCGACCTGAGACCCGAGGGCCTGTTAGCCCGTCCGACGAGACCTCAAGAAGTTCTCACCGGGCTGGAGCGTATATCTACTGGTGAACGTTTCTATGAAGGTCCATTCCTGGAAAACCGCCTACAGCCTTGTGAACGAGCCGTACTCCGCCACTTAGCCTTTGGTCTGGAAAACAGTGAGATCGCCCATATCCTCAGCGTTAGCCCACGCACCGTGGATAACCGTATCACTGCGCTCAAAGAAAAACTAAAGATTAGAAATCGGGTGGAACTAGCTCTATTTTACTTAGGAATACATTCCCGCTTACAGGATTGCGAGAAACTCACCTTTCAGACGTGAGTTTCAGCTCTTTACAGTATATATTCTAATGAGCATATAATCATTGCTATGAAGCTAGCTTTAGCTCTAATCTTCCTTACAATTGTCCAATCAGGTTGGGCTTTCGAGGGAGTAGCACGTCTTGAGTCGCTCGGCAAATCGTTTCCTAGTAATTCTGTCAAAGGTCCAAGCTTATACGTATTTACCACTGATGAGTGCGGAAATTGCGTCGTTCAACTTACGTATCTAAGCAAGCTAAAAAAACGCATTCCCGGCTTGTCAATTGCTAATGTTTCAATTAAAGCAAAGCGTGGGTTGGCTCCTGGGATAACATCCCTAGAAGATCCCAAAGGTGCTCTATTCAAAGCTTTATCCATTAGGAGAATACCTACACTAATTATGGTAGATGCTCAACGCATTATTCAAGCCCACTTCGAAGGACTAATCGAGGAGAACGAGCTAGCAACCCTTGCCACAGGCTTAGTTAACGGTAAGACCATCACTCAAGTTGCACTGCCTGGTAGCCCGGGAAGCATGGCCGCAGACATCAAAGGAGTCAATTGGTCAGTAACAAAAACACATCTGCTAGTTTTTCACCGAGCAGCCTGCGCTGGCTGTGTTGAGGAGATTCCAGAGATCATGTCTCTCGCTAAGACCTATCCCACGCTAGCTATCTGGATACTAACCCCTGACGATCTTAGTTTAGTAAAGAATCAATTTGCCCAAGCACCTAAAAACTTACAGGTACTTAAAGTCGAGCAGTTTCAGATTGCTAGAGACTATGCGCTTACTGGAGTACCTACTCACATAGTTGTGAGTGACAGATTGATTCGTATTCGAAATGTTGGTTATGCTCCCGAAGTACTCAAAGGCATAATTTCAGGCGTTCCCAATCTGGGTGTTTGCGATACCACTGGTTGCGCGCGCCGGTAGAGTATCGAGCACAAATAAGGAGGTGAGGTTCTTGAGGAATCAGAGTAAGTGGATATGGTCTTTGGCTATCATCTTCAGTGCGTTGTTGCCTTTTGCCCAAGCCGGAGATTGCAAGGAAAACTGCACCACCATATGCAGGCCAGTCTGTGAAGTTATCGTCGAGGAAGTTTGTACCGAGTTGGGAGGCACCGAGGAGGACTGCAAGACTATTGCTAAAACAGTTTGCGAATGGGTGTGTGAACAAACCTGTAGCTGGATCTGTTCATAGGAGTACTCAGGGTGAGCGCCGTCCGGAGGCGCTCACCCATGGAGGATAGAATATGAATAGGTACTGCAAACTGATCCTAATTCTTGGGGCTGTAGTGCTCGGCCTTTACCCGGCTAGCGCTCAAGGGCTCAACCCGCTCGAGGTGGCACGGGTCATCCGGGAGATCACTCCGGTCACGCTAGCGGTTTATCAAGTGCGCTATCTTCCCTTGCTCGATGCCCGGCCTCAGACCCGGTTCACCCCGGACCAAGCCAGGGCGCTTCTACCCCACTTTAACCGGCTCGCTTCTCAAGATGAACTCTCCCTCGAGCAATACCGCAGGATCGGAACTGCCATCAGTCAGGTGCTCACTGCCGAGCAAGACACCTATTATTCCAGGCTGGTGAAAGAACAGGGCAAGGACAATCCGGCTCTCAAGGATAGCGAAATGAAGCTGCTTCTCGAATACTATCAGGCCAAAATCGCTTACAACCCCTTTGCTCCGAACGGCTTTGCCCATAGTGATCTAAAAAACCTCATAAAGCTGCTCGAGGCTCGTGCCAGGGAAAAAGCCTGATGGAAGCTGTTAAAAACGCTCTCCGCCATCCTCTTCGCCTACTGGTACTGGTGTTGTCACTAGTTATCGGGGTAGTAGCGTCCTTTCTGATCCTCACGATTTTGCGTACAGCTGAACTTTTGGGGCAACCCACAATTCCCCCGGGAGTTCTTCGAATCAGCTTCGCCCTGGAGGCTCCTTCCTCCCTCACCCCGGCCCAATTTTTGGAGGAAAACGGCTTGCAAGGCGAGTGGGTAACACTAGGTCAACTGTTCCGCGAGGATGTTCGGCGCGGTGCAGCGATTGGGGCTTATGGCTTTGAGTCTGTGGAAACCATGAAAAGGTTTCTACCCACTTTACGCTTGAAGCAAGGGGGTTGGCCTAAACAGTACCAACTCTTGGTCCCCCAACAAGCCTGTCGATTGCTGAGTTGCCGGGTAGGCCAAACCATCAAGGTACTCTACCCAGGAACCGAGCAGCCCGTGCGCTACACGGTTTCGGGAATCGTGGACTCCCCTCTTGCTACTACCCTTTTGGCTGTTCCAGCAGCTCCTCGGGGTGGATTGGACTGGAGGCTGTGGGCATTCGCTAGGTCCCAGTCAAGCGAAGAATTGGAAGATCAAGTGAGGGCATATCTCCAATCGCGGGGACTCAAGGCCGCCGACGTGCAGGTGCTCGATCGCATAGGAATGCAACGTTCGTGGCGCCAACTCAGCTTTGGTTTCACCGTGATCCTAGGACCCACAGCCTTGGTAGCGCTGATTTCGGCAACACTCTTGGTGCTGTTTAACTTTGCTGTCAACCGCCTCGAACGGGCTAAAGAAGTTGCGATCAAACGGGCTCTAGGAGCTTCCCGATCACACATCGCCCTAGAGAGCCTAGCTGAGGCCATGGCCATCTTTCTCTTAGCCGTCCCACCCAGTCTCGCTGTCACCTGGGCCTTGCTGGATCGCCTGGGTGGTGGGGAGGCTCAACGCCTGTTCTACCCCGAAGTAGGAATCGCTCTCCAGGTATTTGCCGGAATCGGTGCGTTGGTACTGCTCTCGGCCCTTGGACCGGTCCTAGCGCTGGCCTCCACTCAGCCCTCGAGCCAGCTTAAAGAGGAATGATGCTTGAGGTTATTGATCTGTCGCGTCGCTACCGCAGTGGCTCGCAGTGGGTCAGCGTGCTTCAGAACGTCCAGCTCCGGCTTAGGGAGGGGGAGCTGCTGGTAGTTGCCGGTCGCTCGGGTAGCGGAAAAACCACCCTCTTGCATCTCTTGGCTGGGATCGATCGGCCGGACGAGGGAAAACTGCACCTGGGAGAGTTGGTACTCAGCCGCAACTCCCCTGAGGTCAGCCTGCTGCGCTGGCGCAGGGCAGTAGGTTTCATGCACCAAACCCCAGTGCTCATTCCTACCCTCACCGCCTGGGAGAACGCCTTGCTACCCTTTCGTTACGGAGGTCAGAACCCCGACTTGGCGTGGGTGAAGCTGCTCTTCAAGCGACTGGGTATTTCCGGCTTGGAAAACCGCCGTCCCCGACAACTTTCGGGTGGACAGGCCACGCGAGTCGCCTTGGTCCGGGCGTTGGCCCGGCGTAATACCCTCTTCCTGGCAGATGAGCCTACCGGGCGACTCGACGAAGCAGGAGCCACCGCAGTTTGGGGGTTGCTGCTCGAGCTAAACCGACAGGAGGGTATTAGCGGGGTTGTGGTTACTCATGACCCGCTGATTTTGAAGCAGGCTCACAGAGTGCTAACGGTACAAGAGGGCCGCTTGGTCGAAGCGGTGGTTTCGGGTAGAGGGGACCTGTAGCCTATTTCGGGCTCAGGCGGTTCGGTCGAAGAGCTCCGGCTCAACGTGCGGGTTTGGAACCCGGCCTGAGCCGTACGATCAGTCGGGGTGCGTGAGGCAGACGGAGCAGTTCAACGGGCCGGGAGCCGGGTGGGCCTGGGGCTCGAGCTCCACCCGGTCGCGGCCGGAGCGCTTGGCGCGGTAGAGGGCCTGGTCGGCGAGGTCGATGACGGTCTTGGGCAGCGCCGAGTCGAGCGAGGGCCACACCGTCCCGCAGCCCACGCTCACCGTCACGCAGCCCTCCTCGGGCAGGCCGCAGGGGATCTGGGCCTCCCGCACGGCCAGCCGGATGGCCTCGGCGCGCTCCCAGGCCCCGGTGGGGTCGGTGTTGGGCAGGATCACCGCGAACTCCTCGCCGCCGTAGCGCGAGACCACGTCGGTGCTGCGGCGCACGTTGGCCTGGAGGATCTGGGCGATCTGGACCAGGCACTCGTCGCCGGCGAGGTGGCCCAGGGTGTCGTTGTAGCGCTTGAAGTGATCGACATCGACCAGCAGCAGCGACACCGGCTCGCCCTCGCGCTGGGCGCGCTGGAGCTCCTGGGCCAAGCGCTCGTCGAAGTGCCGGCGGTTGGCGACGCCGGTGAGCCCGTCGGAGGCCGCGCGGTGCTCGAGCTCGCGGTTGGCCTCCTCGAGCTTGCGCTGGGTGCTGAGGATGCGGTGGTTGGCCTCGAGCAAGGAGAGCCCCAGCAGCGCGGTCAGCAGCAGCAGCCCCATCGCCATCAGCCGGTTGGCGATGGCGGCCCAGGTCGGGGAGTAGCTGTCGGGGGCCGCGAAGTACGACGGCACCATCAACAGCACGCACATCCCGGTCAGCAGCAGCGTCAGGCGGGGGTTGTTCAGCCGCAGGCTCATCAGGATGACGATGCTGTAGAGTGCGCCCCAGGCGACGGACCTGGGCAGGACCACGTCCACGACAAACAGGAGCAGCGTCAGGGCGATGCAGGAGATCAGGAAGCGGTCTTCTCTGTGGTCTGGGGTCATGCCGGGCTCCTCAGGAGCATTTGGAAAGACTTTACGCACACCTCCCTGAGGCTGGGCTGAGTGAGAGACGCAAAAGTTAAAGGTTTTAAGGCGGTTCAGGCCCGGATCGGCCGCTTCGGCGGAATGATCCGGAATCCGCCAGGAGGCCAACCCCCACTTTTATGGCCGGCCATCGGCATTTACCGCCAGGGGAATGAAGCCATGAACCTCGCTGGAGCCTCGAGAAGGCCTCACCCCGGAACGGGATTTATCATGATTTGTTTACCTTAAGACGCTTCAGCGCGATTTCCACGAATAGTTCCAACTGTCCAGCTCGAGGCCGTCCCCGCGGGCGGGGGTGGGCACCGGGAAACGAGCGGCGGGAGGCGTCCGTAGAGCCTCCCGCCGTGGAGCTTTGGGCAGCCTTCAGTCCTGCGGGGCGATCACGAAGGCCGAGGCCACCTCGTCGTCGGAGAGGTTCATGACCTTGACGCCGCTCGTCGCCCGCCCGTACTGCGAGATGCTGGCGACGGGGGTTCGGATGGCGATGCCGCGGCGGCTGAGCACCAGCAGGTCCTCGTTGCCCTGAACCCGCATGAGCGCGCCGAGTTCGCCCACCTTGTCGTTGCAGTTGAAGGTGATGACCCCCATCCCGCCGCGGCCCTGCACGGGGTACTCGGAGATGGCGGTGCGCTTGCCGTAGCCGCGGGTGCCCACGGCGAGCACCTCGCCGTCCCAGTCCTTGGGCAGCACCACCAGCGAGACCACCCGGTCCCCGCGGCCGCCCTTGAAGCGGATGCCGGTCACGCCCTGGCTGGCCCGCCCGGTGGCGCGCACCTCGGAGAGGTCGAAGCGGATGGACTGGCCGCTCTGGGTGGCGAGCATCACCTGGTCGCCCTCCTGGGCCACCGCCACGCCGATGAGCGCGTCGTTCTCGAGCAGGTTGATGGCGATGAGGCCGGCCGAGGAGAGGTTCTGGTACTCGCGGATCTCGGTCTTCTTGACCAGGCCGTTGCGCGTGGCGAAGACGAAGTAGCCGTCCTCGGTGAGGCTGCGCACGTTGAGCAGCGCGGCCACCTCCTCCCCCTCCACCAGCGGCAGCAGCGAGACCACGTGGGTGCCCCGCGCCTGGCGGCTGGCCTCGGGCAGCTCGTGCACCTTCTCGGCGTAGACCCGGCCGCGGTTGGTGAAGATGAGCAGGGTGTCGTGCATGGAGGCCACGAAGACCGAGATGGCCTCGTCCTCCTCCTTGGTCTTGCCGGCCTGCGCGCCCACCCCGCCGCGGCCCTGGGCGCGGTAAGCCTCCAGCGGCGTGCGCTTCATGAAGCCCTGCGAGGTGAGGGTGATGACCATGGGCTCGTCCTCGATGAGGTCCTCGAGGCTGAAGCCCTCCTCGAACTCGGTGATCTGGGTGCGGCGCTGGTCGCCGAACTTCTGCTTGATCTCCAGCAGTTCTTCCTTGACCACCCGCCACAGCCGCTTCTCGTCCTGCAGGATCGAGGTGAGGTAGCCAATCTCCTCCATCAGCTCGCGGTACTCCTCCTGCAGCTTCTCGCGCTCGAGGCCCACCAGCCGCTGCAGGCGCATGTCGAGGATGGCCTGGGCCTGGGCGTCGGAGAGGTTGAAGCGGCTGATAAGGCCGGTGCGGGCCTCGGCGGCGTCCTGCGAGCCGCGGATGAGGGCGATGACCTCGTCGATGTGGTCGAGGGCGATGAGCAGGCCCTCGAGGATGTGGGCGCGCTCTTGGGCCTTGCGCAGGTCGTACTGGGTGCGCTTGTAGACCACTTGGCGCCGGTGGTCGAGGTAGTGGCGCAGGAGCTCGAGCAGGTTGAGCACCTTGGGCTCGCCGTTCACCACCGCCAGCAGGTTGACGGTGAAGGTCGTCTGCAGGCGGGAGTGCTTGTAGAGCTTGTTGAGCACCACCTGGGGGTTGGCCCCGCGCTTGAGCTCGACGGCGATGCGCATGCCCTGCCGGTCGGACTCGTCGCGCAGCGCGGCGATCTCCTCGATGACCTTGTTGCGCACCAGGGCGGCGATCTGGGTGATCAGGTCGGCCTTGTTGACCTGGTAGGGGATCTCGGTGAAGACCAGCATGGCCCGCCCGTTCTTGTCCTCGTTGCGGTAGCGCGCCCGCACCTTCAGCCCCCCGCGCCCGCTGGCGTAGGCCTCGCGGATGCCCCGGCGCGAGAGCTTGGCCCCGGTGGGGAAGTCGGGGCCCGGCATGATCTTGAGCACCTCGTCGAGGGTGATGGCGGGGTTGTCGATCATCTGCACGAGCGCGTCAACGGTCTCGGAGAGGTTGTGGGGGGGGAGCGAGGTCGCCATGCCCACCGCGATCCCCGTCGAGCCGTTGACCAGCAGGTTGGGGAAGGCGGCCGGCAGCACCTCGGGCTGCTCGGTGGTGTTGTCGTAGTTGGGGTAGAAGGGGACGGTCTCCTTGTCGATGTCGCGCAGCAGCTCGAAGCCCACGCTCGAGAGCCTGGCCTCGGTGTAGCGCTGGGCGGCGGGCGGGTCGCCGTCCACCGACCCGAAGTTGCCCTGCCCGTCGATGAGCGGGTAGCGCAGGTTCCAGGGCTGGGCCATGCGGGCGAGGGTGTCGTAGATGGCCGCGTCGCCGTGGGGGTGGTACTTACCCATCACCTCACCCACGATCTTCGCGCTCTTGACGTGCTTGCGCGTGGGCAGCACCCCCTCCATCATGGCCCCGTAGAGGATGCGGCGCTGCACCGGCTTGAGCCCGTCGCGCACGTCGGGCAACGCCCGGTCCACGATGGTGGACATGGCGTAGTTGATAAAGCTCTGCTTGACTTCCTCGGTAATCTCGATCGGCAGTACTTGCGACATCGCTTCTCCTGTTCGTTGCGGTCATCGCCCGGGGTTACGGCGGAGGCGGCAGTGCGGGCACAAAAAAAGCGCTGGACGCGCTCAGTTGACTCTCCACATTATACCCGATCCGAAACGTTATGTCAAAAACATAATGCCAGGCAAGGAGCGGGGAAAAGGCGTCAGCCATCAGCTATCAGCCGTCAGCCGTCGGCGGGGGCCCGTGGCGTGTGGCTCGTGGTGGAAAGGCACCCCTCCCCAACCCACCCCGCCGGCGGGGAGGGTATATCCCCCCC
>NZ_QXDL01000075.1:0-17774 GCF_003574345.1 Calidithermus terrae | reverse complement strand
GGCGAGCCCCAGCAACGCTTCTGCCTGGACCCCCGCGCCCAAGCCCGAACCGGCCGCGCGGGTCCAGGCAGAAGCGTTGCTGGGGCTCGCCGCCTCGGTCCCGCGCTTCATGGAGGCCTCGAACAACTGGGTGATCGCCGGTTCGCGCACCACCACCGGCAAGCCCCTCCTGGCCGACGACCCCCACCTGGGCCTGGGCGTCCCCTCGCTGTGGTACTTAGCCCACCTCGAGGCCCCCGGCTACAGCGCCATCGGGGCCACGCTGCCCGGGGTTCCCGGGGTGGTGATCGGGCACAACGACCGCATCGCCTGGGGCGTGACCAACGTGGGCGCCGACGTGCAGGACCTGTACGTGCTCGAGGACAGCGCCTCCAGCGGCTACCGCTACAAGGGGCGGCTCGAGCCCTACCGCGTGCGCAACGAGGTGATCAAGGTCAAGGGCGAGCCCGACGTAGCGCTGAAGGTGCGCGAGACCGTCTACGGCCCCGTGATCTCCGACGTGGCCGGCGACGTTCCCGGCGGCAAGCCCCTGGCCCTGCGCTGGACCGCGCTCGACCCCCAGGACCGGCTGCTCGAGGCCTTCGCGGGCATCAACCGCGCGAAGAACTGGGCCGAGTTCACCGAGGCGCTCTCGCTCTACTCCACCCCCAGCCAGAACTTCGTCTACGCCGACGTGGACGGCAACATCGGCTACGTGGCGCCGGGCAAGTTCCCCATCCGCAAGCCCGGGCACACCGGCCTCACCCCCGTCCCCGGCGACGGCAGCCTCGACTGGCAGGGCTACGTGCCCTTCGAGCGCTGGGCCCGGGTGCTCAACCCCAAGGAGGGCTTCATCGTCAGCGCCAACAACCGGGTGCTGCCGCCGGGCTACCCCAACCAGATGTCGCTGGAGTGGGCCGAGCCTTTGCGGGCCGAGCGCATCCGCCAGCTGATCCTGGCGAAGCCGAAGCTCAGCCTCGAGGACGTGCAGGCCATGCAGCAGGACCAGTACTCGCTGCTCTACCGCGACTTCCGCCCGCTGCTGCAGGCTTTGAGCGCCCTCTCCGAGCGGGCCAGCGCCTGGAAGGCCCGGCTTTTGGCCTGGGACGGCAACATGCGCCCCGACTCGGTCGAGGCGACGGTCTTCCAGACGTGGTACACCGAGCTCACCCGCCTGCCCGCGAAGGAGGTGGGCCAGGAGTTCTGGGACGAGCCCCGCTACCTGCTGCGGGCCATGCAGTCGGGCGACCCCAACTGCGACCAAAAGGAGACCGAGGTGGTGGAGGGCTGCCTCGACTACGCCGCCCTCGCCCTCGACGCCGCCCTCGACCGCCTGGGCGACAACCCCCCGGCCTGGGGCAGCGTACACCGCGCGGTCTTCGACCACCCCATCCTCACCAACAGCCCGCTGAGGCGCTTCTCCGACCGAAAGGTCGCCTTCGGCGGCGACCGCTACACCGTCAACGTGGGCCCCTACAACGCCAAGACCTTCGAGCAGACCCACGGCCCCAGCTACCGGCATATCGTTGACCTCGCCGACCTGAACAACTCCCGCTTCATCCACCCCATGGGCCAGTCGGGGAACCTGCTCTCGGCGCAGTTCGACGACCTCTTGCCCCTGTGGCAGAAAGGCACCTACCTGCCCATGCGCACCGAGGACTACCCGGTGCGCGAGCGGCTGTCGCTCGAGCCCGGCCGCTGAGTCCCTCAACTTACGCAGGGCGAACCACCGGCTTACCGGCGGAGAGGGCCGGCGTTCGTCTATCGGCGTTCAGCCGTCAGCGGGAGGCTCGTAGCTCGTGGTAAACCCCACCCCTCCCCAGCCTTCCCCGCGTGCGGGGAAGGAATATCCCCCCTAGCCCCCTTGTTAAGGGGGGTAAAGAAGGGGCGTTTTGCGTTTCGCGTACGGCGTACGGCGTACGACCCACGCCCGGCTATCAGCTATCAGCGATCGGCCATCGGCTATTGACACCCCAGCCCCTTTGGCCTAGTGTACTAGTTAGCTAGTGCACTACATGGGAGGTTAAATGGTTCAAGCGATTCCCAAAACTCAGCCCACCCTGAAGGCGCGGGGAGAAACCGTTCTGCGGGTCGAGGGGCTGGGCAAGCGCTTCGGGGGCGTGGTGGCGGTGGAGGGGGTGGACCTCGAGGTCCGCCGCGGCGAGATCTTCGGCTTCCTGGGGCCCAACGGGGCGGGGAAGACCACCACCTTGGGCATGATCGTGGGGCTGGTCGAGCCGAGCGCGGGGAAGGTGGAGCTGCTGGGGGAGCCCGTCCGGCCGGGGCGCACACACGCGCTGCGCAAGGTGGGGGCTTTGCTGGGGGCGCCCGCGATCTACCCGCACCTGAGCGCGCGGCAGCACCTCGAGCTGGTCGCGGGGCTGCACGGGGGTATAACGCGGCAGCGCATGGAGGAGGTGCTCGAGCAACTGGGGATCGCCAGGGCCGCGCACCGGGCGGCGGGGTCGTACTCCACCGGGATGAAGCAGCGGCTGGGCGTCGCGATGGCGCTGCTGGCCGAGCCCGAGCTGCTGGTCCTCGACGAGCCCTCCAACGGCATGGACCCATCGGGCATGAAGGAGATGCGCGAGCTGATGCGCTCGCTGGCCGCGCAGGGCGTCACTATCATCTTCTCGAGCCACATCCTGCACGAGGTCGAGCAGGTCTGCGACCGCATCGCCGTGATCCACAAGGGCAAGCGGGTGGCCCAGGGGGCGGTGCGCGACCTGCTGGCGGGCGGCGACGGGGTGCGGGTCCGGGTGGAAAGCCCCGAGGAGGCGGCGCTGGTGCTCGGCGGGCTGGCCGGGCGGGCGGAGGTGCAGGGGGAGTACCTGCTGGTGCGCGGCCTCGAGGCCCGGGCCGTGGTGAGCCGGCTGGTGCAGGCCGGGCTCGTGCCCAGCGAGGTGGTGCCCATCGAGAGCGGCCTGGAGGAACTGTTCCTCGAGCTCACGGGAGGCGGGCAGTGACGACGGGAATCCTCAAGGTGGAGGCCGACAAGGCCTTCCGGCGCAGGGGCGCTTGGCTGTTGCTGGCCTTCGCGGCCGCGCTGGTGGGGCTCGCCGAGTTCGTGGTGCTGCTCGAGCAGGCCCCGGCCCGCCACTACGCCCTCACGCTGCTGCTGGGCAGGGAGGCCGCGCAGAGCCTGGGCGTCTTCGCCGCGGCGATCCTGGGGGCTTGGACGGCTCAGGAGTACGGCTGGCGGACCCTAGCCCTGCTGTTCTCCCGGGGCACCCCGCGCGGGGCCTGGCTGCTGGCGCGCTGGCTGGCGATGCTGGGCTCGCTGGCGCTGGTGGTGGCGATGCCGTTCGGGGTGAGCCTGACGGTCCTCAGCTTCTACGCGGGGGGTTGGCCCGCGCAGTTGCAAGAAGACGGGCTGCGCGTGGCGGCGACCGTCGTGCAGACGTGGGCGGCGGGGCTGCCCTACCTGGGCCTGGCGCTGTTCCTGGCGGTGGCGGGGCGCTCGGTGGCCGCGGCGCTGGGCGGCGTGCTGGGCTACGCGCTGGTGCTCGAGGCGGTGATCGTGCAGCTTTGGCCCGAGGTGGGCCGCTACCTGCCGGCGGCGCTGGGCGAGGCCTGGTTGGGCGGCGGGGCCGGGCTGGGCGCCGAGCTCGCCGGGATCTTGGGCTACACGCTGGCTCTCGTGGCGCTCTCCTGGGCCCTCCTGCGGCGCCAGGACCTGGGGGGTTAGCCGTGAGCTCCCCCAGGCTTTCGCAGTCCATCGGCACCGGAACCGCGCCGGCCTTCCGGGCCGGCCCAGGAGGTGGGTAAGCGTGTGGCAGCTCGACACTGAAGCCGGACCCATCTACGCACAGATCGTTCAAGGGGTGAAACGCATGCTGGCGAACGGAAAGCTCAAGCCCGGCGACAAGCTCCCGTCGGCCCGGGACCTGGCGACCGAACTCAAGGTCAACCCGAACACCGTCATCCACGCCTTCGGTGAGCTCGAGCGCGAGGGCCTGAGCGAGACGCGGCGGGGGCTGGGCACCTTCCTCAAGGAGGACATCGAGGTAGGCCGGCTCCGGCACTCGCTGCTCGTCGAGGCCGCGCGGCGCTTCATGGCCGAGGCGCGGGCCCTGGGGCTCAGCCCCGAGGAGGCCCGGCAGGCGCTGCAGGAGGTGTCGGATGCTGGCTAGGCTCGAGGCCGTCACCAAGCGCTACGGCGGCAGGGAGGGCTTGCACGACGTGAGCCTCGAGCTCCCCCAGGGGCAGGCCGTGGGGCTGCTGGGGCTCAACGGGGCGGGCAAGACCACCCTCTTGAAGCTGCTGGCCGGGCTGCTGGCGCCCAGCCAGGGGCGGGTGGAGGTGCTGGGGGGCCGCCCGCGGGCCATGCGGGACCACGTGGCCTACCTCTCCGACGCCGAGACCTATCCCTGGCTCTCGCCCGCCGACGGCGAACGGCTGATGGGGGGGCTCTACCCCGACTTCAACCGGGCGCGCTACCGGGAATTGCTGGGCTTCCTCGAGGTGCCCTCCCGCCCCTCGCGCGCCCTGTCGCGCGGCCAGAAGGCACGGCTGCGGCTGGCGATGGCGCTGGCCCGCGAGGCCAGGCTCTTCCTGCTCGACGAGCCGCTGGCGGGCATCGACGTGATCTCGCGCGACCGCATCCTCAAGACGCTGGTGCGGCAGTGGCGCGAGGACGCGACGCTGGTGCTCTCGACGCACGAGGTGGCCGAGGCCGAGGGCATCTTCGACCGGGCGGTGTTCCTCAAGGACGGGCGCGTCGTCCTCGACGCGGGCGCCGAGGAGCTGCGCGCGCGGGGCAAGAGCGTGCGCGAGACCTTCGTGGAGGTGCTGGCATGAACGCGCTGCCGACGTTGCTGTGGCTCGAGTTCCGCAAGTCCCAGTCCTTCGTGATGGTGCTGGCGGGCGTCCTGCTCCTGACGGCGGTGGGCTTAGCCCGCCTCACGGCCAACGCCCTCAACACGCCGGAGGAGGAGGCGGTGGTGCTGTTCTCGCTCGCCGCGGTCATCGGGGGTACCCTGCTGGTGGTCGCGCTGTTCATCAGCGCGCGGCAGGACGGCACGGGGCTGCTGCTCAGCGTGCCCGGGGGGCTGGCGCACCAGGTGGCCCGCTTCGTGTACTGGGGCCTGCTGGGGGCGGCGTTCGCCCTGACCCTGGCGGTGCTGCTGTGGGCCTACCTCGACCGCACGGTGCCGGGGATGCCGGGGCTGGGCGTCGTGCTGACGTTCGTGTTCTACGGGTTGGGGCTGGTCTGGCTGCCGGGCGTGGCCTACCTGCTGCTCGCCTTCAGCTACGTGCAGAGCTACCAGCTCTCGAGGCTGGGCTGGCTGGCAGGGCTGGCGGCCTTCCTGGGCTTCTTCGGGCTGGCCGACGTGCTGGTGGAGGCGGGCTCGAAGGTCGCCTACAGGGCGCTGCCCCCGGTGACGATCTCCTTGCAGAGCCTGGGCAGCCGGCTCGACGACCTCCGGCTGCCGCTCGAGCCGCTGCTGCTGAGCCTGGCGCTGGCCGCGGGCTTGGTGGCGCTGGCCGGGCGGGTGTGGGACGAGGTGGAAGCATGAACTTCACCTTCTTGAACCTGGTGGGGTACGCCCTGCTCGCGGTGGCCGCCTTCGTGTTGTGGCGCGGCAGCACGAGCCTGAGCGCGCGGCTGGTGAGCGTGGGGTTTTTGGGGCTGATCCTCTGGGGAATGCTCGGCGGCGACGGCGCCGCCGAGGACAACCGGTTCCGGGGCTACCGGGAGGAGGCCTTCCAGGTCAGCTCGAGGGCCGACTGCGTGGGCTGCTCGACGGGCAAGCGCGAGGGGGTCTGGTTCGTGCGGGGAACGGTGCTCGACGGGGTGATGGTGCTCGAGGCCGAGCAGGCCGTGGCCTACAAGGTCGTCTGGGCCGGGGGCGGCGGGGTGTACCTGGACGGCCAGCCCCAGGCCGGCGGCTGCTTCAGCCGTGAGCTGGCGCCCCAGGGCATCGCCGACCTCCGCTTCGACGGCGCCCTCCAGGCCCGGCTGGAGGTGGGGCCGGGCCTCGGCTGCTGAGGCATGACTTTAGCCAGTAGGCAGCCCTATCAAGCTTTTCTATGCTCGCTTTGGGAGGAAGGGAATGCTCGAGGTATTGACCCAACCGGTCCGTTTCTTCGCGGCCCTGCAGGGCCACAAGCCCAACCGCCTGGTCTCCGTGACGGTGGTGGTGGTCGCAACAGTGTTGGTCTTGCTAAGCGGTCAGCTCTCGTCTCGCCTATTGCCCACGGTGTTGCCGGACCGCTTCGCCGGGCAGGTCGTCGTGTCGGTGGCTCTGGGCATCCCCAGCGGCCTCGTTTTCTGGGCCTTGGGCGGAGCCGTGATCCGTTTGCTGGCCGGCAGGGAGTCGAGGGCCTGGGAGCTGTTCGGCTGGGCTTGGGCGCCCATGCTGGTGCTGGCGCTGGTGTCGCTGCCCCTGGCGGCGCTGATGCCGGTGACGGGCGACCTGCCCCCGCCCCCCGCCCCCACCGACGCCGAGGCCCTGCGGCAGTGGCAGCGGCAGTACCAGGAGGTCATCGCCGCGGCGCCCGTCACCCGCGTGCAGCAGGGGCTGAGCCTGGTCACCACGCTGTGGAGCTTGTGGATCGTCTACAGCGGGCTGAGGGTTTTGGCCCCCGCGCGGGCCCTGCTCGCCACCGGCGTGGTGGCGGCGCTCAGCCTGGGCCTGCTGGCCTGGAGCCTGCGCTAGAGAGGACCGGACTGCGATGAAGCGACTGTGGTATTCGGCCTTGGTACTGCTGGGCGGGCCGGTGCTGGCCTTCGGGCCGCTGGACGCGCTGGCGTACCAGAGCCCCGAGCTCGCCCCCGCCCGCAAGGCCCTCGAGGCCGCCCGGCTGCGGGCGGGGGCCACCGCGCTGGGGCTGGGGGCCAACCTGGCCTACGAGCGCACGAACGACGACGGCGGCTACAAGGCGGGGCTGGGCTGGCAGTGGAACTTCACCGCCCGCCTCGAGGCCGAGCAGGCCGTGGCCCGCGCCGAGCGCGAGGTGCGCCGGGTGGCGCGCGAGGGGCAGAAAAACGCCCTGCTGGCCCACGCGGCAGCCTGGCAGGCCCGCCTGCGGCTGGCGGCGGCGCAGGGGCGGCTCGAGGCGGCCCGCGAGCGCGGCGCCGAGGCCGAGCGCAAGGCCGCGCTGGGGGCCATCCCCGCCTTGCAGCGCGAGGACGCGGCGCTGGCCCTGCGCCAGGCCGAGCTGAACCTGCGGCAGGCCCAAAACGCCCTGCGCGCGGCCCAGGCCGGCGCCCTGCGCTACGGCCTGCGCGGGGAGGCCGAGCCCGCCACCCTCCGCTTCGCCCTGCCCGCGGCGACCCCCGAGCAGACCGTGGCCTACCGCGAGGCCCACTCCGCGCTCGAGCTCGCGCGGGCCCGGGTGGAGGAGGGGTGGCGCCGGCTGTGGCCCGAGGCCAGCCTGGGTGCCAGCTACAACGGCAAGGACGCCCTCTTCCAGAGCGGCCTGAGCTGGACCGCCGGCGGGCCGGGGGCCAACGTGGCCGTGGGCACGCCGCTGAGCGTGCCCCCCGGCACCCCGGAGGAGTGGAAGTTCAGCCTGAGCCTCAAGCTCGAGCTTTCGCCCCAGGCCTGGGCCGCCGTGGCGGGCGGGGAGGCCGAGCTCGAGGGCGCCGCCCTGCGCCTGAGGCAGGCCCGCGAGGAGATGGCCCTGCGCCTGGAACACGCCCGCGAGGAGGCGGCCGTGGCGCTGGAGGGCCTCGAGCTCGCCCGCGAGCGCCTCGCCCTCGCCGAGCGCCAGGCCGCCAACGCCGAGGCCCGGCTCAAGGCCGGCATCGGCACCGCGCTCGAGCGCCTGGAGGCCCAGAGCGGCCGCGCCGAGGCCGAAGCCGCCGTGGCCCAGGCCTGGCAGGCCTACGTCGTGGCCGTCGCCGCCTACCTCGACCTGCTCGACACCCCCTCGAGCGCCTGGACCCCACAGCCCTGACCCACGGAGGACCGACATGCTCAGAACCCTGATCCCCCTCTTCGCCCTGGCGCTCCTCAGCCTGGCCCAGGCGCAGCCCCTCGACGCCTTCCTCAAGGAGGCCTACCGCAAGGACTCGAGCTACCTCGAGGCCGAGCGCGCCCTCGACGCCGCCCGCGACGAGCTCGCCAAGGTGCAGGGCGACCCCGAGGCCGCTCCCTTAGCCCTCACCCGCGCCCAGGAGGGCGTGGCCGTGGCCCAGGCCAAGCTGCTCCAGGCCCGCCGGGAGTCCGACGCCCGCGCCCTGGAGGCCTACGCCGGCGTGCTGCTGGCCCAGACCGACCTCGCCCTCGCCCGCGCCCGCAAGGAGCTCTCCGGGCTCCAGCTCCAGGCCGCCGAGCTGCGCTTCAAGGCCGGGGCCGTCTCCGCGACCGAGCTCGCCCGCGTGCGCGACCAGGACAACCAGGCCGCCAACGCCGTGCGCACCGCCACCCGTGCCCTCGAGCAGGCCCAGGCCCGCCTGCGCCCCTACGGCGAGGTGCGGGTGCAGGCCCTGCCCGAGCCCGGCCCCGCCGACCCGGCGAAGTTCGGCATCGCGGGGCACGCCCGCCTGCTCGAGGCCCAGCAGCAGGTGCGGGAGGCCGAGCGGGCGTTGGCCCTGGCCTCCGGCCCCGACACCGCCCCGCTGGAGAAGAGCGCCCGCGAGCGCGACCTCGCCCGCGCCCGCGCCGCCCTCGCCGACGTGCAGCGCACCCTCGAGGACGCGCTCGAGGCCGCCAAAAGCCGCTACCAGGGCGCCGTGGAGGCTTACCGGCTCGCCCGCGAGGCCCAGGCCCGCGGTGCTGGCGAGCTCGAGGCCGCCCGCAAGCGCTTCGCCGCCGGCGCCATCGCCCAGCTCGCCCTCAAGCAGAGCGAGATCGCCAAGGCCGAGGCCGACCGCGGCGTGCTCGCCGCCCAGGTCGAGCTGTGGCAGGCGATCTACGGCCTGACGGTGGCGGGGAACGGGTAGAGGATGGCTCGTGGCCCGTGGGGCATTTCCCACGCGCCGCGGGCCCCGAGATTTCGCTGACGGCTGAAGGCGGATCGCCAACGGCCCCATAGGAGAGACATGCGACGCTGGATTTGGATCGTGCTGATTCTGCTCTCGGGCGGGCTCACCCTCTGGGGGTTGCTCCGGCCCCAGGGGGAGCAAGGGCTCGCGGTGAGTGTGGTGCGGGCCGAGCAGGGGGAGTTCGTGCGGGAGGTGCGGGCCAGCGGCTCGGTGGAGGCCCGGCTCTACGCCCTGACCTTCCCGCGCCCGGGCCGGGTGGCCGAGGTGCGGGTCAAGGAGGGGCAGGCGGTGAGGGCCGGCCAGGTGCTGGCCGTGCTCGAGACCGCCGACGACCGCGAGAAGCTGCGGGCCAGCCGCGAGAGCCTGGCCGCCTTGCAGAGCCGGGTGCAGGCCCAGGAGGCCGACTACCGCTCCAACAGCGCCAAGCTGCAGACCCAGCTCGCCGAGGCCCGGCGCAACCTCGAGCTCGCCGAGCGCCTGCTGGCCCTGGGCAGCGCGGCCCCCAACGAGGTGGCCCAATTGCGCCGCCAGGTGGCCGACCTCGAGGCCCAGCTCGCCAGCCTGGCCCAGGGCAACCGCAGCAGCCTGGCCGAGCTCCAGGCCCAGCTCGCCGCCCGGCGCTCGGAGATCGCCGCGCTCGAGCGCGCTATGGCCCAGGCCGAGCTGCGCTCGCCGGTGAGCGGGACGGTCTCGAGCGTGGGCTACCTGGCGGGCGTGGACACCGGCACCAACGCCGTGCGGGTGGTGGAGGCCGGCAGCCTGCGGGTGCAGGCCCGCCTGGCCGAGGCCGACGTGGGCACGGTGCGGCCCGGCCAGCCCGTCCGGGTCGAGCTCGACGCCGCCCCCGGCGTGGGGCTGGAGGGCAAGGTCGAGCGCCTGGGCGTGCAGGCCGAGGTCGCGGGCAGCGGCGGCAGCGCGGTGCTGCCGGTGTTCGTCCGCTTCCTCACCCCCCAGGCCGAGAAGCTGGCCCGGCCCGGCCTCACCGCCACGGCCCGCATCACCACCCTGCGCCTGCCCCAGGCGGTCAAGGTGCCGCTCGAGGTGCTCGGCGAGGAGGGGGGCCGGGGCTACGTGTGGCGGGTGGACGAGGCCACCAAGACCGCCCGGCGCCAGGCCGTGACCGTGAAGGCCCGCAACCTGACCCACGCCGCGGTGGAGGGGCTCGAGGCCGGCGCCCTGCTGGTCTCGCTGCCGCCCGAGGGCCTCGAGGACGGCCAGAAGCTCAGCTACCGCCTGCCCGGGCCGGGCGAGGAGCGACCGTGAGCGCGGTCGTGGAGATGCAGGGCATCGCCAAGACTTACCGCTCGGGCAGCAGCGCCCGCACGGTGGAGGTCCACGCCCTGCGCGGGGTGGATCTGGTCATCGGGCAGGGGGAATACGTGGCCTTGATGGGCCCCTCCGGCTCGGGCAAGAGCACGCTGATGCACATCATCGGCCTGCTCGACTCCCCCAGCGGGGGCAGCTACCGGCTGGGCGGGCAGCCGGTGGAGGGCCTGAGCGAGGGGGAGCTGGCGCGCATCCGCAACCAGCGGGTGGGCTTCGTGTTCCAGGCCTTCTTCCTGCTGCCCCGCCTCACCGCGCTGCACAACGTCGCGCTGCCGCTGGTCTACCGGGGGGTGCCGGGCGCCGAGCGCCTGCGGCGGGCCAGGGCCGCGCTCGAGTCGGTGGGCCTGGGCGACCGGCTCGACCACCTCCCCTCCGAGCTCTCCGGCGGGCAGAAGCAGCGCGTCGCCATCGCGCGGGCGCTGGTGCAGGAGCCCGACCTCCTCCTCGCCGACGAGCCCACCGGCAACCTCGACTCGCGCTCGTCGGAGGAGATCCTCGAGCTCTTCGACCGGCTGCACCGCCAGGGCAAGACCCTCGTGATGGTGACCCACGAGCCCGACGTGGGGGCCCGCGCCCAGCGCGTCGTGCGGCTGCGGGACGGCAAGATCGCCGAGGGAGGCGCGGCATGAACCCGCTCGAGAACTTCCGCATGGCCTTCGAGTCGCTGTGGGGCAACAAGCTGCGCAGCTTCCTGGCCTTGCTGGGCATCGTGATCGGGGTCTTCGCGGTGACGGCCATGATCAGCCTGGGGCAGATGGCCTCGGCCGGCATCACCCAGGACCTCGAGGCCATTGCCGGGCGCAGCATCTTCGTCCAGCCCAACTTCAACGAGGGCGAAACCGCCGAGTCGGCGCCCATCCGCGACGCGGACGTGGCCGCCTTGGAGGTGCTGCCGGTCAAGGTGCTGCCCCAGCTCTTCACCAGCGCCCAGTACGAGAGCAAGCCCGGCGAGCGGCGCTCGATCACCCTGCAGGGCACCCCCGGCGACCTGCCCCGCCTCGACCCCACCAACAAGGTCGCCCGCGGCCGCTACTTCACCCAGGCCGAGGCGAGGGGCGGGCTGGCGGTCGCGGTGCTCTCCGACCGCGCGGCCAAGGACCTCTTCCCCAACCGCGACCCCATCGGCCAGGTGGCCCGGCTCTACTACCCCAGCGGGGGCCGCCTCGAGCTCACCGTGGTGGGGGTGCTCGAGCCCCCCAGCGGCCTCTTCGGCGGGCTGTCCTCCAGCGCCACCGTCTACGCGCCCATCCCCCTCATCTGGAACACCTCGCCCTTCGCCCGCAAGGGGCAGTACGACTTCCTGGTGCTCACCCTCGACAAGGGCGCCGACGCCCAGCAGGTCTCGAAGCAGGTGCGCCGCATCTTCGAGGCCCGCTACGGCAAGGGCAAGTTCTCCGTGCAGTCCACCGAGAGCTTCCAGGACACCCTGCGCAGCATCACCGTCATCCTGCAGGCGCTCCTGGGCGCCATCGCCGGCCTGAGCCTGCTGGTGGGGGGCATCGGGATCATGAACATCATGCTGGTCTCGGTCACCGAGCGCACCCGCGAGATCGGGCTGAGAAAGGCCCTGGGGGCCACGGCGGGCCTGGTGCGCCAGCAGTTCCTCATCGAGGCCGTGGTGCTCACGCTGGTAGGGGGCGTCCTGGGCGTGGCCCTGGCGGCGGGGCTGCTGGTGCTCATCACCGCCACGGTGCCCTTCTTCAAGGTCTTCATCCTCAGCCCCGCCACCATCTTGCTCTCCCTGGCGGTGAGCGCCCTCATCGGCCTGTTCTTCGGGGTGTGGCCGGCGGCGCGGGCGGCGGCGTTGGACCCGATCGAGGCATTGCGGTACGAGTAGTTGCGTGGGTCTTACGTCGTGCGTCGTGCGTCGTACGTCGTACGCGAAACGCCAAACGCAAGACGCAAAACGCGAAACGCAAGACGCAAAACGCCAAACGCAAGACGCAAAACGCAAGACGCCTTACTCTCGACCCTTAGGCTAAAGCTTCCCTACCAGCTTCGTGATCGTGCAGGTGCTGCTCAGCGGGGTGCGGGCGAGGGCGGCGGAGGTGGCTTCGGCGCTGCCGTAGGCGCTGAAGCCTTCCCAGACCTCGGGCGTGCTGGTGGGGGTGGCGCGGCAGACCACCCGCTGGCCGTCGGGGAAGAAGACGGTGACGCTGAAGACCGGGCCGCTCGAGGTGGTGCTGTGGACGAGGGCGGCCGGGAGCTTGCCGGTGGGCACCTCGGCGGTGGCGCTGGCGGATCGGAGGGTGCTGCTGGTGAGCCCCTCGGCGCCGACCTCGACGATGAAGAAGTCCTGGGGGGCGTTGCTGCCCTTGAGCTGCACCTTCCACATCTCGCCGCGCTTGAGCTCGAGCGCCGGGCGCGGGGCGGGCTGTCCGGCCGTCGGGGGGGTGGTGCTGGGGGCGGGGTCGCGGTCGCTTTCCATGGGCATGCAGGCGGTAAGGCCGAGAAGGAATGCGCTGAGGAGGAATGGAATTCGCCTCATGTTCTCATTACAACCTAAACTCATGAGGAGTTAAAGGGGGGCCGCCTCACCCGTCAGGCGCTGGCCTGCTCGAGCCGCCGCATCTCGGCCTCGCCCAGGCACAGGTGCAGGGCGCGCGCGTTCGAGCGGGCCTGGGCCGCCGTCTTGGCCCCGGGGATGGGCAGGGTGCCCTTCTGGATGCACCAGCGGATAGCCACCTGTGCGGGCGTGGCCTGATGGGCCTGGGCCACCTCGCGCAAAGCCTCGAGCAGGCCGGGGATCTTGCCCTCGCTCAGGCGGTACTTGCGGCCGCGCATGGGGCCGGTGGGCGGGTTGTGCGGGCTGTACTTGCCGGTGAGCCAGCCCATGCCCAGGGGGCTGTAGGCCATCAGCACGACGCCCTCGCGGCGCATGGCCTCGAGCAGCCCCTCGCGCTCGGGCTTGCGCTCGAGCAGGCTGTACTCCACCTGGTTGGCGGCCAGCTTCACGCCGTGGCGGGCCAGGGCCCGCGTCACCCGCTCCATCTGGGGCAGGTCGCAGTTGGAGACGCCCACCGCGCGGGTCAGGCCGAGCTCGTAGGCCTCGGCCAGCGCCTCGGCCCACTGCTCGAGCGGGACCGGGGGCCAGGGCCAGTGCAGCAGGTAGAGGTCGAGCCGGGGGAGTTCCAGCCGCTTCAGGCTCCCCCTGAGCGCCGCGATCAGGCTCTTGCGGCTGAAGCGCCAGGGGAAGGGGAAGCACTTGCTCACCACCAGGGGCCGCTGCCCCGACTCGCGCACGAAGCGCCCCAGGAAGCGCTCGCTCCGGCCCATGCCGTACACCTCGGCGGTGTCGAAGAGCCGCACGCCCGCCGCCAGCGACTCCTCGAAGGCGGCCTCGAGGTCGCTGTGCTTGTACCCCTTGCCGTAGCCCCAGAACAGCCTATCCCCCCACTGCCAGGTGCCCAGCCCGAGCGGGGGGACGGGCTCGAGGCCGGGAATCTGAATGGTTTCCACGGGCTCTAGCGTATTGGATGGGAGGGATATCGGGTGTTGTGCAGGGCACGGGGAGAGAGGTGTGTCGAGCGTCAAGGGTCCAGGGCCAAAGCTTTCTGCGTTTGGCGTTCGGCGTTAGGCGTATCGCGTACGGCGTAGGACGTACGACGTACGACCCCTCTACCCCTACCCGTGCTCCTCGTTCCCGTTCTCGAGCTCGCGGAAGCGCTCCAGGCTCTGCCGCACCCGCTCGTGCACCCCGCCGAAGCCCTCGGCCCGCTTGCCGGTGAGGAGCTCGATGGCCTCGTCCACGGTCTCGACGGCGTAGACGTGGAAGCGCCCGTCGCGGACGGCCTCGAGCACCTCGCCGCTGAGGGTGAGGTTGCTCAGGTTGCTCCTGGGCACCACCACGCCCTGGCTGCCGGTGAGCCCCTGGGCCTGGCAGAGGCGGAAGAAGCCCTCGACCTTGGCAGCCACCCCGCCCACCGCCAGCACCTGGCCGGTCTGGTCCACCGCCCCCGTCACGCCCAGGTCCTGCCGCAGCGGCACCTCCCCGATGGCCGAGAGGATCGCCAGCAGCTCGGCCAGCCCGGCCGAGTCGCCGTCGATGGAGACGTAGCTCTGCTCGAAGACCAGGCTCACCGTCGCCGCCCAAGAGCCCGCCTCGGCGTAGTGGCCGCGCAGGTAGCCGCTGAGCGCGAGCACCGCCTTGTGGAAGATGTGACCGCCCAGCCCGGCCTCGCGGTCGATGGAGAGCACGCCGTCGCGCCCGGGGGCGGCGCGGGCGGTGAGGCGGGAGGGGCGGCCCCAGGGCGGGTCGGTCTCGAGCACCACCAGCGCGTTGACCTGCCCCACGGCCTTGCCGTCGAGCCGGAAGCTCCAGGTGCCCTCCTGCACCGCCCGCACGAACTCCTCCTCGGAGTAGAAGGCCCGCTCGTCGCGGGCACGGATGGCCCGCTCGACGTCCTGCGCGGTGAGCGGGCCCTCGGCCAGCACGGCGGCCTCCTCGGCCAACGCCCGCAGCTCGACCAGCCGCGCGTCGAAGCGGTCGCGCTGCTCGGCCATGCGGCGGCCCTCGTCCCACAGCCGGGCCAGGGCGCCCTCGGTGAGCGCGAAGCCCTGCTGGCCCAGCCAGCCGCCGAAGGCCCGGTAGTGCTCGGGCGTGGCGCTGAGGGTGGGGGAGAACTCCGCGCGGATGCGGAAGAGCTCGCTGAAGGCGGGGTCGTGCTCGAGCGGCTCGAAGGCCTCGTGGCTGCCGATGAGCAGCACCTGCACCTGCACCGGGAAGGGCTCGACCTCCAGCCCGCCCGCCCCGTCGGCCTCGGTGACGGGCTCGACCTGCCCGTTGCGCAGCGCCCGCTTGAAGGCCTCCCAGGTGCCCTCGCGCACCAGGCTCGAGGCGTCGAGGATCAGGAAGCCGCCCTGCGCCTTGTGGATCGCGCCGGGCCGGATCAGCCCGACGTGGGTGCTGCGCACGCCGCGCTCGGTGTGGTGGTCGAGCCGCCCGAAGAGGCGGGGGGCGGTGGCGTAGGGCTCGAACACCACGGGCGGGGGCGAGCCGGTGCTGGAGGTGGTGAGCAGGTTGGGCCGCCAGGGCGTGGGGTCGAAGGCCTCCGCGGTCTCGGCGGCGCGGGCGAGCCGGTCGCGCAGGGCCTCGAGGTAGGGGCGGGCCTGGGGGAAGCGCCGCATCAGCGGCTCGACCCGGTTGTTGAGGTAGTGGCTCGCCCACTCCCGCCGCAGCCGGCGCAGGGCCTGGGCGGCCTCGGCCGAGAGGGCCAGGTTGTGCAGCGTCACCTCCTCGAGGCGCGCCGCGAGCTCGGTGGGGATGCTGGCCTGGCCGTTGAGCTCGACGCCCTCCTCGCTGGTGAGCAGGTTGAACCCGGCCGCCCGGGCCTCCTGGCGCAACTGCTCGACCTGCGCCTCCTGCTGCTCGCGGAAGTGGGCCTCCAGCCGCGACTTCTCGCGCAGGAAGGCCCCCTGGCGGAAGAGCGCCTCCAGCCGCGCGGCCTCGTCCAGCAGGCTCTCGACGCCCTCGGCCAGCTCGTTCTCCTTGCCGCTGGGCAGGGTGAGCACGGCGGCCCGGCGCTCGGAGAGGGGCACGTAGAGCAGGTCGGGCGGCGTCTCCACGCGCTGCGCCCTCAGGTACTGCAAGAGCGCTTCGTGCTTGCCCAGGCTCGGCGGCCCCACGAGGTAGGCGTGAAAACCGCCCCTGAGCGCCATCTCGAGCGCGGCCCTCGCCCGCTCCTGCCCGAAGAAGGGCGGCGGCGGCGGAGACTGGGCCACGCGCTCAGGGTCGGTGGGGGAGGTGCGCCACTCGAGGCTTTGGTAAGGGAGTCGCAACGCCGACACGCAGGAAAGTCTACTGTAGGTCGTGGGGCGGGAAAGCGTCGAGGGCTGAACGCGGGACGCCGGGCGCGGGTCGTACGTCGGGCGTGGGTCGTACGTCGTACGTCCTACGTCGTACGCAAAACGCAAGACGCAAAACGCGAAACGCAAAACGCGAAACGCAAAACGCAAGAAGCGAAACGCCAGACGCCTTCGCCTTGGCCCTTGACCCTCGACGCCTACGGATAGGGAAGGGGACGGGTGACCACGAGCCACGGGCCTTCCCCCCACTACCCCCTTCCCGCAGATTTTCCATTCCCTAAGACGCATTCGGATGACCGTTTTCCGTTATGCTATTCAAAAAAGGAGGCTGAATGAGCGCTAAGTTGAAGGTCCTGGGAATGATCCTGGCCGGGGGGCAGGGCTCTCGCCTATTCCCGCTCACGGCCAAGCGGGCCAAGCCGGCGGTGCCCTTCGGCTCGAGGTACCGCATCATCGATTTCGTGCTCAACAACTTCGTCAACTCGGGGATCTACGGCATTTACGTGCTGACGCAGTTCAAGGCGCAGTCGCTTACCGAGCACATCCAGCGGCACTGGCGCTTCGGCGGCTTCCTCGACGACCACTTCATCATCCTGGTCCCGGCCCAGATGTACCGCTACGAGGAGCTGGGGCCGGTGTGGTACCGCGGCACCGCCGACGCCATCTACCAGAACCTGCACCTCGTCAACAACAACAAGCCCGAGAGCGTGGCGATCTTCGGCGGCGACCACATCTTCAAGATGAACGTCGCGCACATGGTCGAGTACCACAACGACACCCGCGCCGACCTGACCATCGCGGCCTACCCCGTGCCGGTGGGCGAGGCCAGCCGCTTCGGCGTGCTGCAGGTTGACGACCAGTGGCGGATGGTGGGCTTCCAGGAGAAGCCCAAGGACCCCACCCCCATCCCCGGCCGCCCCGGCTGGGCGCTGGCGAGCATGGGCAACTACGTCTTCCGCACCGAGGCGCTGCTGGAGCTGCTCGAGTACGACTCGCGCGACACCGCCTCCTCCCACGACTTCGGCAAGGACGTCATCCCCCACGCCCTCAAGGAGGGCTACCGCATCCAGGTCTACGACTTCAAGCGCAACCCCATCCCCGGCCAGGAGGGCCCCAACACCTACTGGCGCGACGTGGGAACCCTCGACGCCTACTTCGAAGCCAGCATGGACCTCATCCAGGTCACCCCGGAGTTCGACCTCTTCAACCCCGAGTGGCCCCTGCGCACCGCCAACTACTTCAGCCCCCCGGCCAAGTTCGTGCACGAGGCGGGCAACCGGGTGGGCCAGTCCTTCAACAGCCTGATCGCGGGCGGCTGCATCATCTCGGGGGCCACGGTGCGCGAGTCGGTGCTCTCCAGGCGCGTGCGCATCAACTCCTACAGCCTCGTCGAGCGCAGCGTGATCTTCGACGAGGTGGAGATCGGGCGCAACGTCAAGATCAAGAACGCCATCATCGACAAGAACGTCAAGATCCCCCCGGGCACCGAGATCGGCTACGACCTCGAGGCCGACCGCGCTCGAGGCTTCACCGTCACCGCCTCGGGCATCGTGGTGGTGTCGAAGAGCTTCCGGTTTACCCTGGCGCTGGTCTGAGCGGGTGGCCGATAGCCCGTAGCCGGGCGCGGGTCGTACGTCCTACGCCGTACGCCGTACGCAAGACGCCCCTTCTTCACCCCCCTTAACAAGGGGGGGTGAAGAAGGGGCGTCTTGCGTACGGCGTACGGCGT
>NZ_QXDL01000074.1:0-17867 GCF_003574345.1 Calidithermus terrae | reverse complement strand
CTCGTGGTGGGCCCCTCCCCTTCCCTCCCCGCGCGCGGGGAAGGTTTATCCCCCCTAACCCCCCTTGCTAAGGGGGGTGACAATGCGTCTTGCGTATTGCGTACGACGTACGACGTACGACGCAGGACGTACGACATGTCCAGCTACCCGCCATCGCCTGCCAACGCCTCGAGCCGCTCGAGCTTGCGCACCACGTCCTCCACCGCCACCGCCAGCGAGGCGCCGATCCCCGAGTCCATGTGCCGCCCGTCGAGGTAGGCGTAGATGATGTAGACGTCGTCGGCGTCGAGCACCGCGCCGACCTCGAGGCTGACGTAGAAGAGGTAGCCCCGCTCACGCCAGGCGGCGAGGCGGGAGTGGAAGCTCAGGCGGTCGGCGGTGGCGATCAAGGGCGGGCGCGCTCCTCCTCCCGCACGCTATCACCCGGCACCGCTTCACGTGGCGCATTTGCACTTTACCGGCGCGAAGCCAAAACCGGCCCCCGCGGGGGCCGGTTCATGGGATAGCGGGCCCAGCTTACTTGGGGGTGTGGCGCACGACGAGCTTGGTGCCGCCGCTGGCCTCGAAGATGACGTCGGTGTCGGGCATCAGGGGGTGGGGGCCGGCGTAGCGGATGGTGTCGCTGTACTCGGCCTTCTGGCCTTCGAACTCTAGGTCCACCTTCCACCACTCCCGCTTGTAGAGGTCGTAGCCGTGCAGGGGGGGGAAGAGCGGGGCCCAGCCCCCGTGCCCGTCGGCGCCGCCGACCTCGAAGGTGCCGTGGTCGCAGGTGAGGATGAAGGTCTGCAGGGCGACCGCCGGGTTGAGGACCAGGGTCATGTAGGAGTGGGTCTTGTTGGGGTCCTCGAGGTCGCCGAGCAGGTTGATGTACATCTCGCTCTTGCCGTTGACGCTCTCGGCCACCACCACGTCGGCGAAGGTCTCGTCCTTCCCGGCCTTGACCGAGGGGCAGTCGGGGTCGCGGGGCGGGCCGAAGTAGCCGGTGTAGCCGCTGGCGGTGAACTTGAGGGTCTGCAGCGGGCCCTGGCCCACCAGCATGGAGTACTGGGCGGAGTAGCTGAAGGGCACCTTGGCCGTGACGTGGTGGCCGGAGGTGATGTCGGAGATGTTGTAGCCCATGCCGCTGGGGGTGGCGGTGCGCTGGGTGAGGATGAACTCGAACTCCAGCTCGAAGGAGGCGCATTTTTCGGCCTTGGCCTCGAAGGCCTCGAGCTTGCCCTCGAAGTAGGGCTTGAGCCGGGGGTTGCGCTTGACCCACGACACCCAGCCCAGGATTTCGCTGACGAAGGTGATGTCCTCGTTGACCACGCAGGCGGTGTAGGCCTTCTCGACCGCGTTCTCGATGGCCTTGGCGATGAGGCTCCAGCCCTCGTAGATCTGGGCCTTGAAGGCCTCGTCGAGCCCCAGGCGGCTGACCTCCTTGCGCCAGGCGAGGAACTCGCGGATGGCCCGCCGGATCCTGGTCTCGTCGGTGAGGGCGGCCTCGAGCAGCCCCTTCACCCGCTGGTAGTAGCGCCCGGCCACCTTGGAGGCGTCGGTGAGGTCGAGCCCCAGGTCGTGCTCGAAGCGGTCGCGGGGGTCGGTAGGCACCAGCGGCACCAGCAGGTCGCTCAGGTCCGTCTCGGTGGCCACCGCCGCGCCGGGGTTGGAGAAGTGCATGAGCTCGAGGGTGACGGTCTGGCCCTCGACCTTGCGGCCTTGCAGGTAGAACTCCTGGCCCGTTTCGTGGGAGTTGAAGCCCTTGAGCTTGGCCGCGTCGAAGGGCTTGGCGGCCTCGATCTTCAGGGTGACGGGCTCGAGGAACTCCAGCCCCTCGGGCTCGAGGTGCACCGCGCCCACGTAGCCGCCGCTGAGGGGCAGGCCGTTGACCTTGGCGATGGGGGTCATGGTGACGGCCTGGGCGCTCAGCAGCGCGCCCTCGGGGACGGTGAGGGTGAAGCGGGTGCCGTCGGCGGCGGTGGCCTCCAGGCTGCCGCCGGCGGCGGGGATGGTGGCGCTGGCCGCGCGGCCGCTGTCGAGCTCGATGCTCACGTCGAGCGGCTTGGGGGCGCGGGTGTCGGGGTCGGTGCCGCCGCCCACGGTGACGGTGGTCCGGGCGGTGACCTCGCCCTTGGCGTTCTTGGCGGTGAGGGTGTAGGTGGTGGTCGCCCCCACGCTCACCGCCTTGCTGCTGCCGCTCACCGGGCCGATGCCGGGCTCGAGGCTCAGGCTCTGGGCGCCCTCTACGTCCCAGCTCAGCGTGGCGCTGCCGGGGGCCTCGAGGTGCTGCGGGCTGGCCGCGAAGGACTTGATCTGGGGCGCGTCCCCGGCCTCCTTGGGCGGGGTGCAGGCGGCAAGGGCGAGGACAAAGAGCGGCAGGAATAGACTTCTTCGCATGAACCAAACCTCCGAATGGGCGCCCGGTCGGGGCGACTCCAGGAGGTTAGGGGAGGGGGCGTTAGGCGGGTGTTAGTTGGGATGCGGGGTGCTGAATGCCGATAGCTGATAGCCGATAGCTAAACGCCAAACGCCGGGTGCGGGTCGTACGTCGTACGTCCTGCGTCGTACGCAAAACGCGAAACGCAAAACGCCAAACGCTCTTTACCCCCCCTTAGCAAGGGGGGCCGGGGGGGATAAACCCTACCCGCGCGCGGGTAGGGTTGGGGAGGGGTGAACCACAAGCCTTCCGCTGACGGCTGAAGGCGGATAGCTGAGGGCTTCCCGCTTCCTGATCAGTCCAGGTACAGCGTGAGCACCAACAGGTACATCCCCACGCTCCCCAGCAGCACCCACAGGTGCCACAGGCCGTGGAAGCCTACGCGCTGGGGCCAGGGGTTGGGCCACTTGGTGGCGTAGGTGATGGCGCCTATGCTGTAGGCGAGGCCGCCCAGGATCAGCCAGGCCAGCGCCCAGGGGCTCAGGGAGAGCTTGGGGAGGAAGAAGACCGCCAGCCAGCCCAGGCCCACGTAGGTGAGGGTGTTGAGCCAGCGCGGGATCTTGAGGGTGAAGATCTTCAGGCCGATGCCCAGCGCCGCCAGCCCCCACACCAGGCCCAGCAGCACCGGGCGCAGGGAGGGCTCGAGGGCGCTGAGCACCACCGGGGTGTAGCTGCCGGCGATGAACAAGAAGATCGCGGCGTGGTCGAGCTTGCGCAGGGCCAGCAGGGCCCGCTCGGGGACCTTGAGCGCGTGGTAGAGCGTGCTGCTGGTGTACATCAGCACCATCGAGGCCCCGAAGACCAGCGCCCCGACGACCTTGGCGGTCTCGCCGCCCGACACCAGCAGCAGGACCACCGTGCCCAGCAGCGCGAGCACCGCGCCGGCGGCGTGGGAGTAGGTGTTAAAAGGTTCCCGAACCATGCCCCAGGGTATACCAATTTCTCACGAAACGGGTGAGCCCCCGGTGTGCACGGGCTTACGCGACGCGGGTGTGGAGGGCGCCGATGCCCTCGATGGCTACTTCCACCTGGTCGCCGGGCTTGAGCTCGCCCACGCCCTCGGGGGTGCCGGTGAGCACCACGTCGCCGGGCTCGAGGGTCATGAACTGGCTGATGTAGGAGAGCACCTTGGCGACGGGGAAGATCATCAGGCTGGTGTGGGCCTCCTGGCGCAGCTCGCCGTTGACGTAGGTGCGCAGCACGGTGTTCTGGGGCTCGAGGCTGGTGACGACCCACGGCCCGATGGGCAGGAACTTGTCGGAGGACTTCGCCCGCACCCACTGCAAGTCGGTGCGCTGCACGTCGCGCGCGGTCACGTCGAGGGCGCAGGTGTAGCCGAAGACGTGCTCGAGCGCGTCCTCCTCCGCAACGTCCTTCATGCGGTCGCCGATGACGACCGCGAGCTCGCCCTCGTAGTGCAGCGACTTGGTGAAGGCGGGGTAGGGCACCGCGTCGCCGGAGTCGTGGGGCCGGGCCGGGTTGGCGGGGTCGGCGAGGGTGTTGAGGCCCTTGAGGAAGAGGCCGGGCTCCTTGGGCAAGTCGCCGGTGTCGTTGCCCATCTCGCGGATGTGGTCGAGGTAGTTGCGGCCCACGCACACGATCTTGCTGGGCGCCACGGGCGCGCGCAGCCGCACCGAGCCCAGGTCAAACACGCGCCCGGTGGGGTTGCCACCGGGCATGTCGGTCTCGTGGATGGTCTCGCCCTCGAGCACGCCCCAAAGGCCTTCGTTGAAACGCACGATCTTCATAGCGAGGTGAGTATAACCCGGCCTGCGGGGCCATTTCTCCCTCGTGCCGCTCACCCCAGCGCCAGCCGCACCAGCCGGTCGAGCAGCTCGGGGTAGGCGAGCCCGGAGGCCTGCCAGAGCTTGGGGTACATGCTGGTGGGGGTGAAGCCGGGCATGGTGTTGAGCTCGTTGAGGTAGAGCGTGCCGCCTTCGGCCAGGAAGAAGTCCACGCGGGCCAGGCCCCGCACGCCCAGCACCCGGTAGGCCTCGACGGCGAGTTCGCGGATGCGCCGGGAGAGCTCGGCGGGGATGGGGGCCGGGATGTGCAACTGGGCGCGGCCTTCGGTGTACTTGGTCTCGTAGTCGTAGAACTCCGAGGCGTAGGTGATCTCGCCGACCACGCTGGCTTCGGCGTGGATGTTGCCCAGCAGGGCGACCTCGAGCTCGCGCACGCCCTCGAGGCCCATCTCCACCAGGGCCTTGTGGTCCCAGCGGAAGGCCTCCTCGAGCGCCGACTGCCCGTCCTGGTCGGCCCGCACCTTGCTCACCCCCACCGAGGAGCCGGTGTTGGCGGGCTTTACGAAGTAGGGGGGGCGGAAGTGCGGCTCGGGGGTGCTCTCGCCGTGGTAGAAGGTCACCCAGGGGACCACCGGGATCCCGGCCTGCTGCAGCACCCGCTTGCAGAGGTCCTTGTCCATGCACACCGCCGAGGCCGCGACCCCGGCCCCCACGTAGGGCAGCCCCAGGAACTCGAAGAAGCCCTGGATGGTGCCGTCCTCGCCCCAGCGCCCGTGCAGCAGGGGAAAGGCCGCGTCGAAGCCGTGCCAGGGGACGGGGGGCGGGAAGGGGTGCTCGCCCTGCTCGGCCACGCCGGCCTCGAGCGCCCGCCGCGCCGCCTCGCCCAAAAGCCACTTCCCGTCCTTGGCGATCACGGCCAGGGTGGTGGGGTGGGGCATGGCGGCGAGCACGCCGCGGGCGGAGGAGAGGGAAACCTCGTGCTCGCCCGACTTTCCCCCGGCGATGAGTAAGATGTGCAATTGCCTCACGATGATGATGATACACGTTGCCCCGGAAGGCCGTTACCATTCCCGCCGCCCGGGGCTGCTATACTCGCCCATCATGAACAAAACCCTCACGCGCACCCTGTTGGCGCTGGCGGCCGGCGCGGCCTCGCTGGTGGTGACCGCCCAGACCCCGGCCCGCGCCCCCGTCGGCCTGGCCCTGAGCATGGGCACCATCAACGCCGACGGCCAGCAGGCGGCGGGCAGCTTCGTGCTCACCAGCTTCTACGTGCCCGCCCTCGAGCCCGCCTACAAGCAGGACGTGAAGGTGGTGGTGCGCGGCCCGGCGGGCTGGAACAAGGGCCAGGCGATGGAGTTCGAGGTCGCCGAGGTCACGCCCGGCGAGGGGTACTGGAGCTTCACGGGGGCCGAGGACGTGCCCCTGGTGAGCGGGAACTACGTCGCCGAGGCCGTCATCGACGGCAAGACGCTGCGCTCGGAGGTCAGCGTGGACGCGACGAAGCGGCTCGAGGTGCCCCAGATCCAGAACGTCCAGAACAGCGCGACCTCCCAGGTCGGCCTGCGCTGGCGCGCCGTGCCCGGGGCCGAGATCTACCTCGCCGGCCTCTACGACGCCGCGGGCAACGAGCTCGCCCGGGCCGCCTCCACCGACAACGAGGAGAGCTTCACCGGCCTGTCGCTCGAGGCGGGGGCGACCTACTACGCCCAGGTCATCGGCTTCTCCTACGACCCCAACTTCTCCGTCGAGCAGTTCGCCCAGGTGCCCAGCCAGGTCAACGTGGCGTACGACGTGGAGGAGTTCAAGTTGAGGTGAGGTGGGGCTGGGTATCGTGGGTTAGGCGTGGGTGTGGGTCGTGCTCTGCGTCGTACGCCGTACGTCCTACGTCGTACGCCAAACGCGAGACGCAAAACGCAAAACGCCTCGGCCCTCGACTCTAGACCCTCGGCCTTCGACAAACCACAGGCCACGTGCCTCCTTGAACCCGCTCCTCCGGCCCTTCACGGCGTTTAGGGCCTTCTCATGGTTTCCAAAAGAGGCGCTCGTACCCTTTGGGCGTGAAACGACTCTTCGTCCTTTCCCTTCTCGTGGCGGGGCTTGTGGTCGGCGGTTGTGCCCCCATGACCGGTGGGCGGCCTCCGTTCGGGCCTGCTCCTACCCCTGCCCCCCAGAACTACGGCGGCGAGTACGCCAACGAGGTGCTCCGCATCCCGACCTACCCCCGCAGCCGCACCCTCGACAAGCGCGAGTTCGGCAACGGCAACAGCCGGGTGCGCTTCCGGGTGGAGGGCGTGAACGTGCGGATGGTCTACAACTTCTTCGTTGACCAGATCGAAGACGCCGGCTGGGCCCGCAACCGTTACGAGGTCGAGGGGCAGAACCGGACCTGGCAGGGCGTCTACCAGCGGGGCATCCGGCTGGTGCGCGTGAAGGTGCAGCAGGAGGGCAACAGCGACGTGTACGTCCTCGAGGTCACGTTCTTGCAGTGAGGGCCGGTGGCCGATAGCTTATAGCCCATAGCCGAAGGCAAAACGCGTGTCCTGCGTCGTACGTCCTACGCAAGACGCAATACGCGGGACACAAAGCGCCTTGGCCCTCGACCCTCGACAAACCACGGGCTACGAACGGTACGCCCCTGCTCACTGGGCTCGAGGGGTGTCTGGCGCGAAATTCAGGCCGTTGTACTTCTGCTGGAGCTTTTCGGGGGGCTCGCTCACCCAGTCGCGGGCGAGCTGGGCGGCGGCCTCGAGCACCTTCTCCATCACCGGGGCGAGCTCGGGGCGGAAGCCGCTGAGCACCCAGCCGGCCCCTTCCTCGGGGGTGGGGGGCTTGCCGATGCCGACGCGCAGGCGGTGGAAGGCGCTGGTGCCCAGGTGCTTGTGGATGGACTCGAGGCCGTAGTTGCCGGCGTTGCCCCCGCCCGCCTTGAAGCGCAGGCGGCCGGGCGGCAGGTCGAGCTCGTCGTGGATCACCAGGATGCGCCCGGGCGGGATCTTGTAGAAGCGGGCGATGGGGGCGACTGCCTCGCCGGTGGCGTTGTAGAAGGTGGTGGGCTTGACCAGCCAGCCCTTCTCCTCGCCCACCGCCAGCTCGGCGACGAGGGCGTTGCCCTTGAGGCGGTAGGATGCGGGCGGGGCCAGGCGGTCGAGCACCATGAAGCCCACGTTGTGCTTGGTGCGGGCGTACTGCAGCCCCGGGTTGCCCTGTCCGACGATGAGGAACATAGTCCGAACCTGGTGCGCCAAACGCTAAGCGCCTAACGCCAAAGACCCGTTGGGGCGTTCGACGTTAGGCGCCGGGCGTCGGGCTTACTCTTCCTCGGTCTTGCCCTTCTTGATGACCTCGACCTCGGTGGGGGCGGCGGCCTCGGCGGCCAGCTCCTTCTCGGCATCGACGGGGGGCACGATGGAGACCACGGTGTCCTTGGGGTTCGTCGCCAGCTTGACGCCCTCGGGCAGCTTGAGCTCGTCCATGTGGATGCTGTCGCCGATGTTGAGCTCGCTCACGTCCACCTCGATGAACTCGGGGATGGCCTTGGGGCTCACCTTGACCTGGACGTCGGCGTTGACGAGCTGCAGCACGCCGCCCAGGCGCACCCCTTGGGCGGTGCCCACGACCTTGACCGGGACCCACATCTGCACCGGCTCGTCGCTCAGGGCGTAGAAATCGACGTGGTTGGGGCGGCGGCGGCGGGGGTCGAGGTTGACCTGGCGCACCAGGGTATCGACGGCCTGGCCGTCGAGCTCGAGGGTGATGACGTGGTGGATGCCCGCCTGCAGGAAAACTTTGTTGAAGTCGCGCAGGTCCACGACGACCTTGCGGTTCTCGCTCTTGTTGTACAGCACGCCGGGCAGCTTGCCTGCGTCACGCAGGGCGTTGAGGTTTTCGTTCCCACGGGTCTGGGCCTTGAGCCGGTACTCCATACTTCCTCCGTAGCGGTTGGGTCGGGTTTTTGTGGCCGCCAAGGGGGGCGGCTAAACACAAGCCTTCCGAGTGTATCACACGGCGGGGTTTTGTTGTAGAGGACTGCGGGGTGTTTTCCCGGGCTCACCGCGCCCACAAGCGACCGGGAGCGCTGGCGTGTTGCCCCAGGGTATACCAAAGCCTATAGACTGGAGTCCGCGCATGAAGATTTCCGCCCTACTCCGAGCCACCCAGCCCGTCTTTTCCTTCGAATTCTTCCCGCCCAAGACCCCCGAGGGCGAGCAGCAACTCTTCCAGACCATCGCCGAGCTGCGCCCGCTCTCCCCGGGCTTCGTCTCGATCACCTACGGCGCGGGCGGCTCCACCCGCAAGCGCACGGTGGAGTGGGTGCGGCGCATCCGGGAGCTGGGGTTGGAGCCGCTGGCCCACCTCACCTGCGCGGGCTCGAGCCGCGAGGAGATCGCCGCCCTGCTCGAAGAGCTCGCCACCTGCACCGACAACGTGCTGGCCCTGCGCGGCGACCCGCCCAAGGGGGCCACGGCCTTCGTGCCGGCCGAGGGCGGCTTCCGCTACGCCAACGAGCTCGTGGCCTTCGTGCGCGAGCGGCAGGGCGACCGCTTCGCCCTGGGCGGGGCGGCCTACCCCGAGGGGCACCCCGAGAGCGTGAGCCTCGAGGCCGACCTGCAGAACCTGCGGCGCAAGGTGGACGCCGGCCTCGACTTCGTCATCACCCAGCTCTTCTTCAACAACGCGCTCTACTTCGGCTTCGTCGAGCGCGCCCGCCGGGCGGGGGTCACCGTGCCCATCCTGCCCGGCCTCATGCCCGTCACCAACCTGGCCCAGGTGCGCAAGTTCATGGACCTGTGCGGCGCCAGCATCCCCGGCCCCCTGCTCTCGCGCCTGGAGAGCGTGGCCGACGACCCGCAGGGGGTGCTCGAGGTAGGGGTCGAGCACGCGACGAAGCAGGCCGCCGAGCTGTTGGCCGCCGGGGCCCCCGGCATCCACTTCTACACCCTCAACAAGTCCCCGGCCACCCGGCGTGTGCTGGAAAACCTTCGCTAGCCGGCGGGGGCGTTAAGGTTCGGGGGAGGTGCGTATGAGCGACGTTGCGGGCAAGGTATACCTCCTGACCGGCGGCGGGGGCGCGATCGCCGCCTCCATCGCCGACGCGTTCGCCGCGGCCGGGGCCCGGCTGGCGCTGGTGGACCGGCAGCTCGAGTACGTGCAGGAGCGGGCCCGGGCCCTCGGGGGCGGGGCCTTCGCCGCCGACTTGAGCAAGCACGAGCAGGTGCAGACCCTCGTCAGCCAGGTGCGCCAGCAGATGGGCCGCCTCGACGGGCTCATCCACACGGCGGGCGGCTTCAGCGGGGGCAAGGTGGCCGAGAGCGACCCCGCCCTCTACGACCGCATGTTCGACCTCAACGTGCGCACGCTGTTCTACGCCACGCGGGCCGTGCTGCCGGTGCTGCTCGAGCAGAACGACGGCTTCATCGCCGGGATCTCCGCCGGGGCCGCCTGGCGCGGCGCGGGGCCGGGCATGGCGCTGTACACCGCGGCCAAGAGCGCGGTGGCGGCCTTCCTGCGCTCGCTCGACGCCGAGCTCAAGGGCACCAACATCCGGGTGGCGGTGCTCTACCCCATGGGCACCGTGGACACCCCGGCCAACCGCCGCGACATGCCGGGCGCCGACCCCACCACCTGGATCGACCCGGCCGAGATCGGCCAGACCCTGCTGTACGCCGCCAGCCGCAGCGCGCGGGGGCGGGTGCTCGAGCTGCCCGTCTACCCGCCCCGGTGAGCCTGTGGCAGGGGGCGGGGCTCCTTGTGAGCGCGCGCGATATCGGTTAGTTTGGGCCGGATGGACCTCGAGCGCCTCGTCCTTTCGGTCTCGTACCCCGGTATTTTCGCCATCGTACTCGTCGAAACCGGCTTTCTGGTGGGCTTCGCCCTGCCCGGCGACAGCCTGTTGATCGCGGTGGGCCTGCTGGCCGCCGCGCACAAGATCAGCCTGCCCCTGGCCCTGGCGGCCCTCTTCGTGGGCTCCTTCCTGGGCAACAACCTGGGCTACTGGTGGGGCCTGCGCCTGGGGCCGGCGCTCGAGCGCCGCGTCCGGCGCGAGGAGCTGGAGAAGGCCTACGCCCTGTTCCGCCGCTTCGGGGTGCTGGCGATCTTCATCGCGCCCTGGGTGCCGGTGGTGCGGGCGCTGGTGCCCTTCGTGGCCGGGGCCACCCGCATCCCCTGGCCGCGCTTCGTGGCGCTGACGTTCTTCTCGAGCCTGCTGTGGACCCAGGGCCTGACCCTGCTGGCCTACTACGTCGGGCGCCTGATCCCCGACCTCGAGAAGTACGTCTACCTGGTCCTGCTGGCCGGGGCGCTCTTCGGCGTGCTGATGGGCCTGCCGCGGCTGCTGCGGCGCAGGCAGGCGGAGAAGTCGGAGTAGGCCGGGGCGCGGGGCGGGCGCTCAGCAACCCGGCGGGTCGAAGGCGTCGTGGGTGCTCACCGCGCCCAACCCCTGCACGTCGGCCCCGCCGGGGAGGTAGATCTTCCCGTCCCAGACCGCGGCCATGATGCCGTGGCGCGGGGCGGGCATGGGGCTGAGCGCCTTCCAGGCGTTGGTCCGGGCGTTGTAGGCCTCCACCTCGGCGAAAACCCCGCCCTGGGCGGCGCGGTTGCCCTCCCCGCCGAAGACGTAGAGGCACTCGCCCACGGCGGCGGCGGCGTGGCCCGAGCGCCCGGTGGGCATGGGCGGCAGCCGGCTCCAGCGCCGGGCGGCGGGGTCGTAGACCTCGAGCGCGTCGAGCGTGAAGCTCTGCCGGTTGCGCCCGCCCACGGCGTAGATCTTGCCGCCGATGACCCCGGCCGCCAGGTGGTCGCGGGGGGTGGGCATGGGCGGGAGCTCGCTCCAGCGGTCGGCGGCCGGGTCGTAGACCGCGAAGTCGCCCACCGATCCCGCGGCCGCGCCGCCCAGGGCGTAGATCTTACCCCCCAGCTCCACCGCGATCAGCCCGCCGCGGGCGCTGGGCATGGGGCTGCGCTGGCCCCAGCGCCCGGTGGCCGGGTCGAAGACCTGCACCGCCGCCGTGGGCCGCCCCAGCCCGGGCCCCTGGTAGCCGCCCAGCACGTAGAGCCTGCCCCCGGCCGCGGCCATCCCCGGGTGGTTGACTGCGACGGGCAGGGGCTCGAGGCGCTGCCAGCGGTTGGCGGCGGGGTCGTAGGCCTCCAAGGCGTTGGTGGTGGCCCCGCCGGCGGTGAAGCCCCCGGCCACGTAGACCCTGCCCCCGGCCGCGGCCACCCCGACCTCCTGGCGGGCCTCGCTCAGGGGGGCTAAAGTTTTCCAGCTCGAGGTCTGGGTCAGCCCCAGCCCGAGCGCCACCGTCAGACCGACCGCACCCAGGGCTTTCATGCCCCCAGTGTGCCACAGGGCCTACCGCTGCAGGCGAACCCTCCGGCGCGAGAGCAGGCCCCACGCCAGCACCACCGCCCCCGCGCCGCCGGCGTCGGCCAGCCAGTCGCCCAGGTCGAAGACCCGCCCCGGCACGAAGAGCTGGTGCACCTCGTCGCTGAGCCCGTAGAGCACGCTCAGCGACCAGGCGAAGAAGGGGCGCCCGGTCCCCTGCACCAGCAAGTAGCCCAGCAGCCCGTAGACCCCCGCGTGCACCAGCTTGTCCCACGGCGGCGGGATGCCCACGCTCTCCCCGGGCTGGGCGGAGAACCAGAAGATCAGGGCCATGTGCAGCCCCGCCAGCAGCAAGTAGGCGCGGTTCAATGCGCCGCCTCGACGAGCTCGACCAGCACCCCGCCCGACCACTTGGGGTGGACGAAGGCCACCAGGTGCCCCCCGAAGCCGGGGCGCGGCGCCGCGTCGATGAGGGGCGTGCCCTCCCCGGCCAGGCGCTCGAGCTCCCCCCGGATGTCGCCCGTCGCGAAGGCCAGGTGATGGACCCCCGGCCCGCGCTTGTCGAGGAACTTGCCGATGGGGCTGTCGGGCCGGGTGGGGGCGAGCAGCTCGAGGCGGCTGTGGCCGCTCCTGAGCATGTACACGCTCACGCCCTGGCTCTCGACGGTGTCCTTGGCCTCGAGCTCGTACCCCAGGGCGTAGTACGGCCGGGCGGCGGCCTCGAGGTCGCTGACGGCGATGCCGACGTGGTGAAGTTCCATGGGTCAAATATACGGCGGTGGGTGATGGCCGGGGCGGGGCGGGCGTCGTACGTCCTACGTCGTACGTCGTACGTCCTACGCGAGACGCAAAACGCAAAACGCAAGACGCGTGTCCTACGTCCTACGTCGTACGTCCTACGCGAGATGCCTTGGCCCTCGACGGCGGCGGCTGACGGCTCCTAGCTGAACGCTGACGGCTATCGAGCCGCAGGCTGGCGTTCCTGCACGGGGAACACGGCCATGCTCACCGGCCTCGAGGCGAAGGGGGTGATGCGCGGGGCGGAGCGGTTGGAGTTGACCTTGACGTCGGAGGGGAGAAGGGTTTCGAGGGGTTTTTGGCTGTTGAGCACGACGATGAGGGGTTTCTGGTCGGGGGCGGCGCCGGGGTCTTCGGCGGCGAGGTAGAGCAGGCGGTCGCCCTCGAGGGTGCCCTCGAGGTAGCTCAGGCCGTCGAGGCCCACGTCGCCCGCGGGGTCGAGGAGGCGGAAGGCGTCGCTGGTGAAGAGCACGCGGAAGATCCCCCGCTGGCTCGAGAGGGCGTAGACGTTGGCCGTAGAGGCCAGGAGTTGGTCGGGGCGGCGCTCGTCGGGGTCGGGGTTGCTGACGTTGACGGGGGGGTCCTTGAGGTTCCAGGTCAGCAGCAGGGCGTCGGTGCTGCTGCGGAGCAGGCCGAAGACGCGGTTGCTCGCGCTGTCGTAGACCAGGTCCCGCGGCTCGTAGAAGGGCGCGTTGTAGGTGTTGCTGCGAACGATCCCGGGCTCGGTGCCGGTCATCTGGGCGTCGGGGCGGAGCTCGAGCCGGCTCTCGCCCCCGTTGAGGATCACCAGGGCGTTGCCGGTCGTCAGGGTGAAGACGGCGCGGCTGGCCTGGACGTTGATGGGGCCGATGAGCTTTTCCGGCACGCCGCCGGGGGGCACCGCGCTGAAGTCGGCGAGGTAGAGGGCGTAGGGCGCGCCGGTGTTGGGGGCCGGGGGGCACACGGCGAGCAGGTAACGCGGGCTCGAGCGCAGGTAGCCCCTCGAGCAGTCCACCGGCTGCGGGTTGTCGGCGTTGCCGTCGGTGAAGGGGAAGGAGCGCGGGTCGAGGGCGGAGGGGTCGGGGACGGCGTCCTCGAAGAAGGGGTCGGTGCTGTAGGCCGTCAGGCGGTCGGCGTGCAGCACCCACAGGCGGTTGTTCTGCCGCTCGCTCTGCTTGAGCCTGTGGTAGAGGTCCAGCACCTGCGGCAGGCCCGTCCACGCGCCGATCAAGGGGCTCTGCCCGTCGTCGCGCACGTCGGGGCGGAGCCGGGTGGTGAGGTAGAAATCGACGCGGTCCCCCGAGGCCACGGCCAGGAAGGAAGGCGCCGGGGGCTCGTAGCTCCCGCTACAGGCCGCCAGGGCCGCGGCCAGGAGCAGGGTCATCCATCGGTACACGCATACCTCCTCGAGGTCTGGGGTGAGATGCGGCGGAGAGCCGTCCTCAGCTTTCCCGCCCACTCCCACCCTCTGGCCGGGGGGTGGAGGGGAGTGAGCGTCTTGCGTCTCGCGTTTTGCGTTTTGCGTTTCGTGCTGGGCATACGGCGTTCGACCCCCGGATCACTTGTCCCACGGCCAGCGGATGCCGGTGCGGTCGAAGAGGAAGTCGGCCGCTTCGCCGCCGAGCAGGAAGGCCAGGCTGGCTTTCTGGGCCTGGGTGTCGATGGTCAGGCGCATGGCCCAGCAGCAGCGGTCGTAGATCAGCACGAACAGCGGCTTGAGGATGAGCGGGTTGCCGCTGCTGTCGCGCCAGGTGAAGGCCTGGGTGTAGTACAGGCCGAAGATCAGGCGCTCGTTCTCCTGGCCCATGTAGACCAGGGTGGGGCCGAACTGGTTGAGGCCGACCGAGAAGTTGCCGACCTGGGGGCCGCTGTTGATGCGCTCGAGCCGCAGCCCCCCCTGCAGGCTCAGCCCGAACTCGCCGGGGGCCTTGGGGCCGGGGAGGATCTCCAGCGCCCCCAGCAGGTTGAGGCGGCTGAGGTAGAAGTAGGGCTGGTCGTAGTCGGGCAGGCCGAAGACGACCTCCAGCCGCGCCTCGCGCCCCGGCTCGGCCAGGCCCGCGCCCAGCGAGAGCTGCGGGTTGTCGAAGCCCAGGCCCTGGATCAGGGTGGTGCGCAGGACGGCCCGCAGCGTGGCGGCGTAGTCGTAGGAGAGGGTGAGGTCGGCCTTGCCCTCGTCCTTGTCCTCGGCCTCCCCGACGTACGGGTCGGGGAAGAGGATGCGGTGCTCGAGCTTGAGGGTGTGCGGCCCCCACTTGCCCTGCACGAAGCCGTCGAGGGCGTAGGTGCGGCTGGCGACGCCGTTGAAGTTGAAGTTCTCGTCGATGAGGTAGCTGTCGGAGCCCCCCAACCAGGAGAAGTTGAAGCGCACGAACTTGGCCTGGCCGTTGTTGAGGTCGCGCTGGTGGGTGAGGCGGGCGGTGCCCGAGGGCAGGGTGTACTCCAGCGCGAGGTTGAGGTCGCCGTAGCGCTCGACGACCTGGGTGCCGCTGGCCCAGATGTAGCTGCCGTTGGCGCTGAAGCGGAAGGGGCTGAGGTTGAGCCCGAAGCGCGCGGAGAGGTCGAGGTGGGTGATGTCGTTCTGCGGGCTGGGGTAGCCGGCGTTGACGTCGCGGCGGTAGGTCAGGCCGAAGTTGACGGGGGAGGGGTTGAGCTCGAGGTTGAGCGCGAAGGGGTCGAAGCGGCGATCGACGAAGTTGTAGTTGAGCGTGGCCGAGCTGCTGAACCAGCCCTGCTGCACGCTCACGGTGCTGCCCAGGGTGCGGGAGAGGGTGTTGACCCGCGCCTCGCGCGCCAGCGGGCTCTCGCCCTCGACGCTGCGGTTGGCGAAGTTGAGGCTGAGGCTGAAGGGGGCCAGCCGCTGGGTGAAGCTCGCGCTGGTGTCCCAGCGGATCAGGCGCTCGAGCTCCCCCTCCGTCGCCCCGGCGGGCGGGGGGTTGCGCGTGGTGTAGTACCAGCCCTCGAAGAAGTTGTTGAGGCTGAAGCTCGCCCCCTCCCAGGGGGTGGCCGTGTAGTTCTCGGCGTGCTGGACGTAGAGCCGGCCGGTGCCGATGTACCCGTCGCCGTTGGTGTCGAGGCGGCGGGCGCTGCGGTTGTCCTGGTTGAGCCGGTCAACGTAGTACCCGGCCGTGATGGCCCCCCGCACGCTGAAGCCGCCCAGCCGGAGCCCCTCGTTGAACAGCAGCGAGAACTCGGGGAGCACCTGGTCGGTGTTGTAGGGCGTGTCCCAGGCGTAGCCGTCGAGGAAGGTCTTGAGCCGGAACTTGAAGTCGGGGTCGCCGGCGGCGTCGCGGCTGAGGTTGACGTCGATGCTGGTGATGCCGTAGCGGCCGGGGTCGGTGTCCTTGCGCTCGACCTTGTACTCGTACTTGTACTCCTCCTGCTGCAGGCGGTACTCGAGGCTCCACTGGAACAGCGGCCGCTTGAGCGGGTCGCCGGGGGCGGGGGGCAGGTAGAGGAACTGGTAGCGTGAGTAGGCCGCGCCCAGGCCGTAGTGGTCGAAGCCGAAGCCCCAGCCCCTGGCCTCGGTGTAGCGCAGCAGGGTGTAGCCGATGCCGAACTCGTTGACGTAGGGCAGGTCGGCGTTGAAGAAGAAGCCCTCGACGTCGGTGCCCAGGTCCACGCGGGGCCGCCGCTCGGAGAGGAAGAGCCCGATCACCGGCAGGTACAGCACCGGCTCCCCGCGCACCACCACCCACACCTCGCGGGCGATGAGGCGGTCGCCGGGCAGCAGCAGCACCTCCTTGGCGCGGAAGCCGTAGTCGGGGACGGCCTGCCCGCAGCGCAGGCAGGAGGTCACGAAGCCCTGCCGCAAGAGGATCTGGCCCGCCACGCGCTGGCAGTAGGGGCCGGTGAGGTCGAAGTCGCCCGAGCGCACCTTGACCTCGATGGCCTCGAGGCTGTTGTCGGAGGTGTCGAGCTCGAGCTCCTCGGCCTCCAAGACGCGCTTCTCCTTGTCCTGGTAGCGCACCTTGCCCATGAGCTGCAGCCGCTTCTGGGCGCGGTTGTAGACCACCCGCAGCGCCTCGATCTTCTCCTCGTCGCGCTCCATGAGCACGGGGTTGCCGGTGAGGATGACCAGCTCCTCGCCGTTCTCGTTGCGGATCTCGAGGCGGTCGGCGGCGATCACCTTGAGCGTGGCCGCCTGCGCCAGCGCCAGGCCCCAGCACAGCGCCGCGACGGCGAGGCCCTTGAGGGGGGGAATGGGGATGGGGGAATGCCAGTTCATCGACGTCCGAACCTCAATAAGACCAGCCCCGCCAGCGCGTAGATCAGGCCGGGGCCGAAGGCGGCGCTCCACGCGGGGATGACCCCTTGCTCGCCCATGATCCGGCCCACGCTGGTGGTGGCGTAATACAAGAAGCTCAACACGGCCACGCCCACGAAGCCCAGGCTGCGGCTGCCCCCCAGCAGGAAGAAGGCCACGCCCACCGCGAAGAGCGCGAAGGCGAAGGAGGCGGCGGGCTCGGCGAACTTGCGGTAGAGGGTGGTGAGCTCGGCCTGGTAGGAGAAGCCCTGGCTGCGGTACTGCCGCACCCGCTCGCGCAGCTCGGCGATGGAGAGGTTGTTGAGGCCGCCCGGCGGGTCGAAGCCGAGCTCGACCAGCGGCACCGTGCCCCGCGCGAAGGTCGCCACGGTGCGGGGCTTGCTCGAGCCGTAGGTCACGCGCAGCCCGCCGTCGAGCACCAGGCTGCCCCCTTCGAAGCGGCCCCGGGGGGCCACCAGGATCTCCTCGGCGGTGATCACCCGCACCTGCCCGATGCTGTTGTCGCTGTTGACCTCGCCCACGTAGACGATGCGGCCGTAGGCGTCCTCGAAGCGGGTGCCGGGGCTGAGCAGGGCCCGCGGTTTCTGCACCACCGCCTCGCGCAGCACGCTGCTGGCCTTCTGCAGCCCGCGCGGCACCAGGGTCTCGGCCAGCACCATGCCCACGATGAACAGCACGCCCGCGAACATCAGCACCGGCAGCAGCACCCGCGCCTTGCCCACGCCCCCCGCCAGCATGGCCTTGAGCTCGGAGTCCTCGCCGAGCCTCGAGAACACCAGCAGCAGCCCGAACAAGAAGGCCAGCGGCAGCGCCCGCACGACGAGCTCGGGGAGCTTAAAGGCCAGGTACTGCCCCACCACCAGCGGGTCGGCGCCGCGCTGCAGCAGCGGGGCCAGCACCTCGTAGAGCGCGCCCGCCAAAAGCGCCATGATCACCGCGGCCAGCGCCCCCACCAAATAGATGCCGACCTCGCGCAGGAGGTAGAAGTCGAGCCGCGTCATCGCAACCTCAGCGTCAGCGCGGCGGCCACCGCCCCGAAGATCAGGTTGGGCATCCAGGCCGCCACCACGGGGCCGAACAGGTCGTACTCGGCGAACTTGGCCGAGAGGGTCCACAGCGTGTAGTAGCCGAACAGCAGCACCACCACCGCCACGAAGGCCCACGACTGCTCGCGCAGCCGCAGCCCCACCGCCATCGCCAGCCAGGCCAGCACCAGCGCCCCCAGCGCGTTGGCGTAGCGCTGGGCCAGCGGGAACACCGCCCTGCCGTCGGCGCGGGCGACCTCGTGCAGCTTGGTGAGGTTGATGGCGTCGTAGGAGTCGGTGAGCGGGGGGGCGGAGA
>NZ_QXDL01000073.1:0-17942 GCF_003574345.1 Calidithermus terrae | reverse complement strand
CACCAAGACCTGGTGGACGGCGGAGAGCGGCCTCGGCGGCCCCGACTTCCCCCGCTACAACCTGCTGAGCTCGAGCCAGCGCTTCGCCCAGGCCGCGCCGGAAGAACGCCTGCAGATCGCCCAGCGCTCGTCCACTACGCCATCGGCCAGAACTGGCGCTTCTCCGACCCCGACCACTACCGCAACCTCGAGGCCCAGGAGGTGATGTTCCCCTTCGACCCCGACGAGCGCCGGGCCATCATGCAGGAGGTGGGCGAGCTGCTGGGGCGCTACGAGGCCCTGCTGGGCGAGGGCTTGCCCTGGCCCCGCGACGAGGACTACCCCGAGTTCCCCATGGCCCTGCCGCTGGGCGACACCGTGTGGCAGGGCGTCATTGACCGGCTTTACCGGGTGGGGGGCCGCTGGATCCTGGAGGACTACAAGACCGACCGCGAGATCGAGCCCGCCCGCTACCACTTCCAGCTCGCCGTCTACCGCGAGGCCATCCGCCAGGCCTGGAAGGTAGACCCCGAGGTGCGGCTGGTGTACCTGCGCTTCGGGGAGATCGTGCCGGTGGGGAGGGGGGAGCTCGAGGCGGCGTTGAGGGAGGTCGGTGGTCGGTAGCCGATAGCCGGGCGCCGGGCGCTAGGCGCGGGTCGTGCGTCGTACGTCCTACGTCATACGCCGAACGCCGAACGCGAGACGCAAGACGCAAGACGCGAGACGCAAGACGCAAGACGCGAGACGCAAAACGCATGTCCTACGTCCTACGTCGTACGTCCTACGCGAGACGCCTTGGCCCTCGACGAACTACACGCGCCCTCTAAACCCGTCCTTCCTCTCTCAGCTAAGAAGCGCCAAAAGGCCGTAGAGTTAGGCCGAACGTGCGGGGATCGGTCTGGACACTGTTGGTTTTGTCGGCGCTGGTCGGGGCTTGGGTGCTGTGGAGCAATTCGGGGAGCAGGGCTCGGCCTGATCTGCCGCAGGCGGCGGAGGTGCTCGAGCAGCCCCTGCCCGTCGGGAGCCCCTGCCTCGAGCTTCCCGAAGCCGAACAGGTGGCGCCGCCAGCGGTGCCCCCGGCCATCCGGGGGCGGGTGGGGCTGTACGTGGCCCGTTTCGAGCCGGGGGAGAGCGAGTTCCGGCCCTCGAAGGTGGTGCAGATCTCCCCGGAGGAAGTTTTTCCGCTGGCCTCGAACTATAAAACCGCCGTGTGGCTCGAGGTGCTGCGCCAGGCCGACCAGGGCAGCCTCGACATGGAGGAGCGCTTCGTGGTCACGCGGGCCAACCAGTCGCTCGGCGGCTACCCCTACGACAACACGCCGGTCCTGGGCCTGGGTTACCGCATGATCGAGCACTCCGACAACACCGCCACCGACATCCTCCACCGCCGCGTGGGCCTAGGCAGCCTGCAACCCCTGGCCGACGAGCTCAAGCTCTGCAAGACGCGCCTCCTGCTACCCACCAAGACCTGGTGGACGGCGGAGAGCGGCCTCGGCGGCCCCGACTTCCCCCGCTACAACCTGCTGAGCTCGAGCCAGCGCTTCGCCCAGGCCGCGCCGGAAGAACGCCTGCAGATCGCCCAGCGCCTCGACGCCATCGCCCAGACCCTCCACCCCGACCGCCTGTACCGGGCCTTCAAGACCTTCTACGCCGGGGGCTACACCTGGGAGCAGATGGCCCAGATCGACCGCAACCTCCAGAACGCCTCCACGCCCGTGGAGTGGGCCCGCTTCCTGTGGGCGGCCTTTGCCCAAAACGGGCTCTCGCCCGAAGCCGACGCGCACTTCCGCGAGGTCATGGCTAAGGGCTACGGCTGGCGCCACCTGCGCGTGCGCTACAGCTACTACGGCGGCAAGTCGGGCAACACGGCCGGGGTGCTGGGCTTCACCGGCTACCTCGAGGCCCCCGACGGCTGCCGCTACGTCTACGTCTTCCTCAGCGACACCATCCCCGAGATTTACACCTTCCACCTTCGCCGCGACGCCTTCAGCCTGATCAACCAGGCGTTGCTGCGGCTAGGGATGGAGGGGAGGTGAGGGAAAAGCGCTCAGCCGTCAGCGCGTGGCCTGTGGTTTACCCCTCCCCGCCGGCGTCGAGGGTCCAGGGCCGGGGGCCAAGACGTCTGGCGTTTTGCGTTTCGCGTACGACGTACGACGCACGACCCGCGCCCGGCGCCCAGCTACCGGCTATGGGCTATCGGCTATCAGCTATCAACCGCACCGGGCACGGCTCAGGCCGGAAGGTCATCTGCACGAGCTGTTGGGCGAAGAGGGGAACCCGGCTGGTGCGGAGCCTTAACTCGACGGCGTAGCGCCGGTCGGGGCTGAGCTCGAGCAGGCAGCGGGTGAGGCTGTAGCCCTCGGCGGCGAACTCGAGCACGTAGCGACCCGGGTCGTGGTAGAAGGTGAAGCCCTGCGGCCGGATCACCGAGCGGTGCAGGGGCTGGCCGTAGGGGGTCTCGAGCGTGACCGTGAGGCTTTGGGGCGGGGCGGCCTCGAAGCTGAGCCGGACGCGCACCTCGGCGGCGCCCCTCAGGGCCTGGGCGCCGGGGGCCAGGCTCGAGCGCTGCCCCGGCGCGGGCAGGGTAGCCTGCAGGCCGCCCAAGCCCGTGTTGCTGGGGTCCGCCGGCAGGGGCGGGGGGGCCTGCCGGGGCACCAGGTTCATGATGGTGGCGAGGATGGCGGTGCCGATGTAGAAGGCGGTCTTGGTGGAGTTGGCCTCGAGGATCAGCGCCAGCAGCGCCCCCAGCACGATGAACAGCCCGGCCGCCAGCAGCGGGCTCACGAAGGCCAGCCCCAAGCTCCCCAGCACCTGCGCGGCCTGGAACACCGTGGAGTTGGTGCGCTGCCCGATCAGGTCGGAGAGCACCGCCACGAAGGCCCCCACCGCCCCCGCCCCGGCCAGGCTCCAGGCCGGTGTGACTGCCGCCGTTCGCGCCATACTTCCTCCTGGTTCCATGGTAGCGCGCCTCCATGAGCCCCGCCGGAGCCTAGAATCGGGGCATGCGCCACCTCGAGCTCGCCTTCACCGGCCCCGCCACCTTCCTCAAGGCCCCCCACCGCCCCCTGAGCGAGCCCTGGACCGCCGACGTGGGCTTTCTGGGCCTGCCCTACGACTTCGCCGTGGGCTACCGCCCCGGCGCCCGCTTCGCCCCGAACGCCCTGCGCGAGGCCAGCGGCCGCTACGCCCCCGGCCCCGAGGGCTACTTCGACCTCGAGACCGAGACCTACCGCCTGGCGGGCGTGAGCCTGGCGGACGCGGGCGACGTGGACCCGGCGCAGCTCGAGTACGCCGAGACCTTCCGCCGCGTCACCGAGGCCGCCCGCGAGCTCAGGAAGCGCGTCCGGCTGCCCGTGTTCGTGGGCGGCGACCACTCGGTCAGCTACCCCGTGCTGCGGGCTTACGACGACCTCGAGGAGCTTTACGTCGTCCAGCTCGACGCCCACCTCGACTTTTCCGACAGCCGCAACGCCACGCGCTACGCCAACTCTTCCCCCTTCCGCCGCGCCGCCGAAGACGTGCCGGGCCTGAAGCACATCACCGTGATCGGCCTGCGGGGCCTGCGCACCAACCCCGAGGCCTACCGGGCCGCCAAAGAGCGCGGCCATACGCTCATCCCGGCAACCCAGGTGCGGCAGAACCTCAGCGAGGTCTTAGCCCAGCTTCCCCAGGGCAAAAAGGTCTACCTCAGCTTCGACGCCGACGTGCTCGACCCCTCGGTCATGCCCGGAACCAGCAGCCCCGAGGTGGAGGGCCTGACCTATGGCGAGGCCATCGCGGTGGTGCGGCGGACGATAGAGCAGAACGAACTCGTGGGCTTCGACTTCGTGGAGCTTACGCCGGGGTTGGACTCGAGCGGCCTTTCGGCACTGGTGGGAGCGCGGCTGCTGGCCGAGGTGCTGGCGGTGTGGGGTCCTGAAATAGCCCTGTAAACAACCCTAACCAAGCGCTGACGCGCTCCGGTTAGGGCTTTCCGAGGGAGGACGACGCAGAGACGACACCCTCAGAATCGGGGCCGGTTTACGACGGCCCCTGCCCATCGAGCCTGCTCTCTGGGCATTGCACATGCCCCGTTCAAAGCCATCCCCCGTAGGGAGTGCGTTCGGGGCGAGCCCTCGGGGTTTTACCCCGGCCGGGCCACGTCGTGCCGGGAACCCCATACCCCGACGGTCAAGGTTCACGGGAAGGATTCTGCCAGAAAGGAGGTGAGCGGGTACGGCGCCCTGACGAGCGCCTGGGGCTATCCATCCCCGACCAAACCCCGGCTTGGTCAGGGTCTCCGCTCCAGACCCCATTCCGATGAATCGAGTGGGCCACGAACGCCCCCTCCACCTCGGTTCAAGGCGTGTGTGTAAACCATGGTGGTTTTAACGTCCTTGTAGCCCAAAAGCTCTTGCACGGTGTGGATGTCGTAGCCGTTCTCCAGGAGGTGGGTGGCAAAGCTGTGACGCATACCCTTCCGCGAGGTCGAGGTCATGCAGGGCTTTAGCGTACTCGAGCTCCTATGCAGCCTATCCACCAGCTTGGCTGGCAACATGGTTTTGCGTTCCCAATCGCCTTTGGTTTCCCGCACCGTGATTTCCCTGCGGGCAAAGTCAACGTCCTTGACACGCAAGCGCAAGCCCTCCATCAGGCGCATTCCAGTTCCGTATAGCAGTGACAAAACCAGATGGTGAACCCCACGGGTATGGGCCAGTATGGCCTGAACCTCTTCTCTGGTAAACACCATAGGTAAGTGCTTGGTTCGTTTGGCCCGGATGGCCTCGATGTTCTCGGGTAGGGGTTCTCGAGTACCGTCTTGTACAAAAACAGCAAGGCTGACAGGGCCACATTCTGCGTCGAGGCCGATACATTCTGGTTGACCGCAAGGTCGGTCAGATAGGCTCTTACTTCCTCTGCCCCATGTCTTTTGGATGCTTTCTGCCGTGGAACCTGATAAAATCGGTGACGCAGTACAGGTACGATTGCTCGGTACTACGGGCTAGATGGCGAACCCTGATGGCCTCGCGCACCGAGTTTAGGAAAGAGGAGGTTTTGGGTGAATAAAACTTTGGTGGTTTATCGGCATTCGCCACTTCGGTATAACTTCTCTCAAGAGAGTGTTATACCGCTGGTGCGGTATAATTACTAGTTAAGCGTCAGGGGAGGTATCGCCGCGCATGTTGAAGGAGTCTGAATTGCTCTACGCGCTCATTGTCGGGTGCGAGATCACTTTCTGGGTCATCTTGGTGCTGGCGCTTGCAGTTCGGTATCTGCTTCGAAGAGAGCGCGTGAGCCGCATACTCCTCATGTGCCTACCTGTGGTTGACCTGCTGCTCATCACCTTCACGGCCGTAGATCTCCGGAGGGGCGCTACACCTGCATTCGCCCACGGACTCGCGGCGGCCTATATCGGCTTCACCGTTGCCTTTGGAGGCATAGCCGTACGTTGGGCGGACGAGCGCTTTGCACATAGGTTCGCCGCCGGCCCAGCGCCCTCGCAGGCTCCGTCCCGCGGATGGGCGCTTGTCCGCTACGACCTGCTTCTGTGGGTCAGGTGCATCGGGGCTGCGGTCATTACAATGGCGCTTGTGGAAGTGCTGGCGTACTTCAGCGGCAATGCAGCTGCCGCTGAGCCGCTGCTCGCTTGGCACAAGCACGCATTTGGCGCTGTCGTCGTGTGGTTTATCTTCGGACCTGCGTGGAGCTTGGCAACGGCGTGGCGCCCTGTGCGCTGACGCCTAACAATTCGTCCAAGCCGACGCCGCTTCGCGGCGCGGCTTAACTCAGGTGTTAGCCCGCGCGAGCAGTGCCTGTCGTGTGAGCTGAGCGTCATACCGTCTAAGGGGTTCGGATATGCGTGTCGCCCTTGCTATCCCCAGCGTTACACCGCATGTCGATAAGAACGTCCAAAAGATTTGCGACTTTTCGGCACAGGCCGCTCGGAATGGCGCGACAGCCGTTTTCTTTTCCGAAGCCGCGGTCACGGGCTTCATCAACACCGGCGATCCGCTCTACGATAGGACACTCGGGTACACGGTGCCGGGCCGGATCACGGCCCAGATCGGCCAAGCCGCCCGGTCACTCTCTCTCTGGGTCGGCATCGGCGTGTTTGAGCAAGACTCCGGGAAGCTGTACGACACTTATGTTGTTCTGTCGCCACAGGGGACGATCGAAACAAAATATCGTCGTATAGACAACCACTGGCACCATTGGCACAGTAGACCGTGCAACGACATGATCTATGCAGAGGGGGAGCAGATCTCCGCAAGCCGTTTGCCCATCGGCACGACCACCTATCTGCTCTGCGGCGACCTCTTCAACGATGCCGCGCTCGAGCAGGTCGAACAACTCCACCCCGACTGGCTAGTCGTGCCAATGGCGCGAGGGTACGACTCAGAAGTCTCCACGGCGGGGCAGTGGTACGCCCAGGAGCGCCACTGCTACGTCGAACGATCTCGAGCGGCGGGGGTGAATCTCCTCCTCGTCAACCAATTGGCGAACTGGGACGCGAACTTCACGTACTTCGGCGGTGCGATGGCAGTTACGAAAGAGGGTGTCATCCTGGGTGAATACCCTCTCGAGCAAGAAGGAATCCTGTATATCGACATCGATTGAGCGTAACCCCTTTTTTTAGGTTTACCTCTTTCACGGCATTCTCTACAGGTTACGGGCGAGTTCCTGAACCCTATTGATGTCCTTGGCATTGCCTGGACTCGAGCGGGCTGAGTTCACTGGTAGGGGCACGGTTGTTGGCCGAGACGTTATGCCGCTGGGTATAAGCCATCTACCGTCGGGTCAGATTTCACGCGGCTCCCGCCAACCTCATGCACATGCCTGACGCTCGACGGAGAGGCCAGGCATGCTCGGCGATCCAGAAAGTCTGTAGTAACCGTGCCCTAGCTCATAGCCACGATAGCGCTGCTGGCGAGCATGACCATCACTACAGGAAACCATATCGCGCGTTCACGGCGGCTAGGGGTGATGTAGTTTGCCAGCGCCCCGGCGGTGCAATAGGCGACGACGACCCAGACCAAGTAGCTGGAGGCAGCCATGATCCCAGAAAAGGCGATCCCGGCGCGGGCAAGCACCACCGCCGCGAAGGCGGCGAGCAGGATTGCGGAGACGACCGGGATCGGGCGTACTGGGTGCGGCAGGGCACCACGGTATCTGCCCCCAAGGGTGAACTCCCCCCAGGGGGCGCCGGCGGCGAGGGCTACTTGAAATGCCACGACCCCAAGGGCCAGTACGGCGAAGAGGATAGCTGCGAAGGTAGTGAGCATGAGGTTGGGGGCTATCGCCGCGAGGCGGTTGACTCCGGCTCGGGCCAGGCTTTAGCCCCGCCAATATACACTGATCGGACCGGCGTATTACCCCAGCGGTAGAGGGCCTCGAGCGCCTTTATCGAGTCCACCACAACATTCTCGATGCCAGGCAGGTTAACCTTCAGCACCTGGTAGTGAAGGAAGAGCAGCGCCAAGAGGGTTACGTTTTGGGCGGGTGCCGCCACATTGCCCTCGGTAGCCAGATGGGACAGATAAGCCCGGATTTCCTCGACCCCCATCTCTTTGGGATGGCGCTTGCCGTGAAAGCGAATGAAGTCTAATATTAGTAGACATACGAAGCTTTTGTACGGCGACTCATGTGCTCGAGGCGAAGAACACTCCGGACCTCGTTGAGGAAGGGGGAAGTTTTGCGCGAATACCTCTTTTGGCTATTAAAAACATCCGACACGCCAAATAACATCCTAATAAAGGGTGTTATGCGGCAGAGTTAATCGCTAGTTGGGCGGCCGTCTCGCGTCCGTCGTGCAGCAAATCAGGTCCACCTTCGTCTACCACCATGGGCGGGCCGCAACCTGCATCGCGCTGGACGAAGAATGATCAGTCGCACGTTGATATAGGCGATACACTCGGCGTATTGATACCTGATTCGAAGGAGGTCGCCATGGCATCTCAGCTTCCCAGTCCTGCTGAAATGTACGAGCTGTTCTATGGACCTGGCATCTTCCAGCCCTTGACCGCTGTGCTTGTCGAGTTCGCCGCGCCAAAGCTCGGCGAGCGTGTGCTGGATGTGGCCTGCGGGACGGGCCTGGTCGCGCGGCACGTGGCACCGCTGGTCGGAGCCGCCGGCAAGGTGGTGGCGGTGGACATCAACCCGGCGATGCTGGCTGTCGCGCGCAAGCAGCCCATACCGGACGGAGCGGTGATCGAATGGCGGGAAGGTGACGCCGTCACGATCGATCTTTCGGCCGACGAGTTTGACCTCGTGCTCTGTCAGCAGGGCCTCCAGTTCTTCTCCGACCCGGCGGCGGCGCTCCGGCGTGTCCATGCGAGCCTCGTGCCAGGTGGACGGATCGCCCTCGCCGTGTGGCAGGGGATCGAACGGCAATCCCTGTTCGCGGAGTTTGCCGAGATCGAGGCCCGACACCTTGCGCCGCTTGGTGTGAGCTACGATGACCTCGTCGCCCCGTTCTCCTTGGGTGATGCCGACCACCTGCGCGTTCTGCTTGAAGGCGCCGGCTTTGCGCAGATCGAGGTGGTGGCACATGCGATCAATGCCCGTTTCCCGTCGCCCGAAACCTTCGCCCGCAAGATGGAAACGGCCTATGCTGCCGTGATCCCCGCGTTTATTGAGGATCCAGCAGCGTTCGATACCTTCGTGGATGCGGTTGAACGGGAGACCCGCGAAGTGGTGCAGCGCTACTCGCGCGGCGACACGTTGAGTTTCACCATGCCTACCAACCTCGCCGTCGCGCACGTTGCGTAGCTGACGTACATCGGCTATTTGCGGGACACCAGACAGCCGCCTAAGAACTGCGGCCCGATGCCGGTGGTTTTCCCGACGGGCCCTTCGAGCCAGGGTTCACGCTCGAGATCGACCCGTTCTCCCGTGAGCTGCCCCAGCGTTGGGTGACCCAGTCAGAGAGGTAGCCCTGCCGAGGTCCTAGCCATAGCATGGTTCCCACCAATATAAACGGAATGGATCGGAGTATGGCCCCAGCGGTAGAGGGCCTCGAGCGCACTCCCTGAGTCCACCACCACGAAATCGGCCTGCGCTCCCACCTCAATCCTCCCCAAATCCTCCCTCCCCAAGGCCACAGCCGCGTTCTCGGTGTGGGCGATCAGGGCTTCCTCGGCGCTGAGCCGTCCCAGGCTCATGGTGAGCTGCATCCCCAGCCAGGGGCTGTAGAGCGGGCTCGAGCCGGGGTTGTGGTCGGTGGCGATGGCGACCCTCACGCCCGCGTCCCACATGGCCCGCGCGTCGGGGAAGGGCTTGCGGAGGATGACCGCCGCGCCCGGCAGGACGGTGCCCACCGTGCCGACGCGGGCCAGGGCCTGCCAGTCGCCCGGGGTGGACTGCTCGAGGTGGTCTGCTGAGAGCGCCCCCAGTTCCGCTGCGAGCTTGGTAGCCCCGGTGTGGGCGATCTGCTCGGCGTGGAGCTTGATCTTCAGGCCGTGGGACAGGGCGGCCTCGAGGATGGTCCGGGTTTCCTCCAGCGTGAACGCCCCCTGGTCGCAGAAGACGTCCACGGCCTCGGCCAGCCCGCTACGGGCCACCTCGGGGATGAGCTCGGCGGTAAACATCGCCACGTACCTTTCCCGCTCCCAACCTCCCGGCACCACGTGGGCGAGCAGGGTGGGGAAGACGCGCTGGGGCAGGGTTTCCCCCAGCCGACGGATCACCCGAAGCATCTTGAGCTCGGCCTCGGGCTCGAGGCCGTAGCCGCTCTTGACCTCGAGGCTGGTCACGCCCTGGGCCAGGAAGAGGGCGGCGCGGGCGGCGGCCAGCTCGTAAAGCTCCTCCTCGGAGGCTGCAGCCGTGGCCCGCACCGTCGAGTAGATCCCGCCCCCGGCGGCCAGGATGGCCTCGTAGCTCTCGCCCCGGGCGCGCTGCAAATACTCGCCAAGCCGGTCGCCGCCGTAAACCAGATGAGTGTGGGCGTCCACGAGGCCCGGCACCACGCCTAAGTACCGGCGGACGCCGGGGGCCGATGGCCCTTCACTGCGCCCGCCTAGGTCGGTGCGGGGCCAGCCCCGGTATTCCTCCGGCAGGTCGGCCTCGGCCCCGACCCAGACAAAGCGCCCGTCCTGCACCGCGAGGGCGGCGCGCTCGAGCCTTTCCCGCGGCGTGTAAAGCTCAGCGATGCCCGTAAATACCTGTTTCATTCGACCCCTCGCGCGAGTGCCCGCGAGTCTCCTCGGACTATCGGGCCCGTCGTGGCTATCGACCATCGACTATCGACGGCTTCTGAAGGAAGCCTACTTCTCCCACCCCGCCAGGTCGAGGCCGCGTTCCCTCGCTACTTCCTTCGCCGAGTCGTAGCCCGCGTGGGCGTGGCGCATGACGCCGGTGCCGGGGTCGTTGGTGAGGACGCGCTCCAAGCGGTAGGCCGCTTCCTCCGAGCCATCCGCCACCGTGACCTGCCCGGCGTGGAGGCTGTAGCCCATGCCCACCCCGCCGCCGTGGTGGAAGCTGACCCAGGCCGCGCCCGAGACCGCGTTCAAGGCGAAGTTCAAGAGGGGCCAGTCGGCCACGGCGTCGGAGGTGTCCAGCATGGCCTCGGTCTCGCGGTAGGGGGAGGCCACCGAGCCCGCGTCGAGGTGGTCGCGCCCGATGACGATGGGGGCCTCGAGTTCTCCCTTCCGCACCATCTCGTTGAACAGGAGCCCGGCCTTGTCGCGCTCCTTGTAGCCCAGCCAGCAGATGCGGGCCGGGAGGCCCTGGAACTTGAACTTCTTCACGCCCTCGGTGAGCCAGCGGGAGAGGCCCTCGTCCTCGGGGAAGAGCTCGAGCACGGCCTGATCGGTCTTGTAGATGTCCTCAGGTCTGCCGGAGAGCGCCACCCAGCGGAAGGGGCCGCGCCCCTCGCAGAACTGGTCGCGGATGAAGGCGGGCACGAAGCCGGGGTAGCTGAAGGCCTCGCCGAAGCCGCCGAGCTGGGCGAAGGCGCGCAGGTTGTTGCCGTAGTCGAAGGCCACCGCGCCGCGCTTGTGCATCTCCACGATGGCGGCGCAGTGCCGGGCCATCGCCTCGAGCACCCGGCCCCGGTAGCCCTCGGGGTCGGCCTTGCGCAGGGTGTTGGGGTCTTCGTCGGCGTGCAGGACGGGGACGTAGCCGTAGAGGGGGTCGTGGGCGCTGGTCTGGTCGGTGACGAGTTCGGGGGTGAAGCCCCGGCGCACCATCTCGGGCAGGACCTCGGCGGTGTTGCCCAACAGCCCGATGGAGAGGGGCTCGCCCCCCTGCTTGGCCTCCTCCGCCAGCCGCAGGGCTTCGTCGAGGGAGTCGGCCCGCACGTCGAGGTAGGCGGTGTCCAGGCGGCGCTGGATGCGCTCGGGGTCAATCTCCACGCAGATCGCCACCCCGCCGTTGAGCGTCACGGCCAGGGGCTGGGCCCCGCCCATGCCGCCCAGCCCGCCGGTGACGGTGACGGTGCCCTTCAGCGAGCCGCCGAAGTGCTTGCGGGCCGCGGCGGCGAAGGTCTCGTAGGTGCCCTGGAGGATGCCCTGGGTGCCGATGTAGATCCAGCTCCCCGCGGTCATCTGGCCGTACATCATCAGGCCCAGGCGGTCCAGGCGGTCGAACTCCTCCCAGGTGGCCCACCGGGGCACGAGGTTGGAGTTGGCGAGGATGACCCGGGGGGCCAGGGGCTGGGTCTTGAACACCCCCACCGCCCGGCCCGACTGCACCAGCAGGGTTTCGTCGTTCTCGAGGCGATCGAGCACCCCCAGGATGCGCTGCAAGTCCTGGGGCGAGCGGGCCGCCTTGCCGCGCCCGCCGTAGACGATGAGCTCTTCGGGCCGCTCGGCCACCTCGGCGTCGAGGTTGTTCAAGAGCATGCGCTTGGCGGCTTCCTGGATCCAGCCTTTGGCGGTTTTGGCAGGGCCTCGAGGGGCTTTGTAGGTCATGGGCGTTCTCCTTGGGGCGTGAAGGTGTCTTCGAAAAAGTAGCGGTCCCCGCGCATCAGGTACTCGACCCAGGTCACGGGGGTCTGTAGGGTGTAGGTCACGCGCTCCAGCCGTAGCCCCGGCGCCCCGGCGGGCTGGGCGAGCAGGGCGGCGACCTCGGGATCGAGCGCCACGGCCTCGAGGCGCTGCCACACCTTGGTCAGCGGCAGGCCGAGCGCGTGCACCAGGATGTCGTGGAGCGACTCGGCGGTGAGGTCGTGCTCCAGCACCGCGCCGCAGCGGCGGGCGTCGAGGTAGCGGGTCTCGAGGATCACCGGCTCCTCGTCCAAAAAGCGCAAACGCCGCACGCAGAGCGTGTCGGGGGTGCCCAGCTTCTCGGCCACCTCGGCGGGGGCGGGCCGGGGCTCGGCGGCGAGCACCTGGGTCCGGGGCACGGCCCCCTGCGCGGCGGCGAACTCGTAGAAGGGCCGCACCCGCAGCGAGCCCTGGCTGAAGCGGCGCCGGGCGGGGAAGCTGCCCTTGCCCTGCTGCCTCGAGAGGTAGCCCTCGCGCTCGAGCTCCTGCAAGGCCCGCCGCGCGGTCATGCGGCTGACGCCGAAGCGCTGGGAGAGCTGGTTCTCCGAGAGGGGAAAACCGGGCTGGGGCTTGGCGAGTTCGCGCAACACCGCTTCCTTGACCTGGAGGTACTTCACAAGGGAACCTCTTTCGACCCCGTAAACGGGTTTTCAGGGCATGAGGGTTACGGTTTGGCACGCCGGGGGTTTACGGGGACCCCTCACAGGTTGTATATACAACCTAGCGTGAAGCGAGGTCAAGCATGGTCGAACTGGATGCGGGGGTGAGCCTCGAGGCCTTCGGGCGTGTGGTGCGCGGGGGCGAGCCCGTCAGGCTCGCGCAGGCCGCGCGGGAACGGGTGGCCCGCTGCCGGGCCTTCGTGGACGAACTGGTGGAGAAGGGGGCGCCGGTCTACGGCCTCAACACCGGCTTCGGCAAGCTGGCGACGGTGCGGATCGCGCCGCAGGACCTCAGGCTCTTGCAGCGCAACCTGCTGCTGTCCCACGCCATCGGGGTGGGGGAGCCCTTCGCGCCCGAGGTGGTGCGGGGGATGCTCCTGCTGCGGGTGCAGAGCCTGGCGATGGGCTACTCCGGGGTGCGAGTGGTGGTGCTCGACTACCTGACGGAGTTCCTCAACCGGGGCGTCACCCCGGTGGTGCCCTCCCAGGGCTCGGTGGGGGCTTCGGGCGACCTGGCCCCCCTGGCCCACATGTGCCTGCCGCTGATGGGGGAGGGCGAGGTGGAGTACCGGGGGCAGGTGCGCCCGGCGGGCGAGGTGCTGCGGGAGCTGGGGCTGGAGCCCCTGGAGCTCGAGGCCAAGGAGGGTTTGGCCCTCATCAACGGCACCCAGGCCATGGCCTCGCTGCTGGCCCTGCTGCTCCTCGACAGCGCGACCTTGCTCAAGAGCGCCGACCTGGCCGCCGCCATGAGCGTCGAGGCCCTCAAGGCCAGCCACCGCCCCTTCGACGAGGCGGTGAGCCGCCTGCGCCCCCACCCCGGCATGGCCGCCACCAGCGCCAACGTGCGCAAGCTCCTGCACGACTCCGAGATCATGCGCTCGCACATCGACTGCGACAAGGTGCAGGACGCCTACAGCCTGCGGGCCGTCCCCCAGGTGCACGGGGCCAGCCGCGACGCGCTCGCCCACGTGCGGGAGGTGGTGCTGCGCGAGATGGTAAGCGTCACCGACAACCCGTTGGTCCTCCCGGACGAGGCCCGCACCCTCTCGGCCGGCAACTTCCACGGCCAGCCCCTGGCCCTGGCCGCCGACTACGCCGGCATCGCCCTGGCCGAGCTCGCCAACATCTCCGAGCGCCGCATCGAGCAGATGCTCAACCCCTCGCTCTCGGGCCTCCCGGCCTTCCTGGCCGAGGGGAGCGGCCTCAACTCGGGCCTGATGATCAGCCAGTACACCGCCGCCGCCCTCGTGAGCGAGAACAAGGTGCTCGCCCACCCGGCCTCCGTGGACTCCATCCCCACCAGCGCCAACCAGGAGGACCACGTCTCGATGGGCACCCACGCCGCCCGCAAGGCCCGCGCCATCTACGAGAACGTGCTGTGGGTGCTCGCCATCGAGCTCGCCTCCGCCGCCCAGGCCCTCGACTTCCACGCCCCGCTGCGGCCGGGCAGGGGCGTGGAGGCCATCTACCGGCGCATCCGGGAGGAGATCCCGCACCTCGACCGCGACCGCTACCTCAAGCCCGAGCTCTCGCGCCTGCGGGAGCTGATCCGCTCAGGGACGCTGGTGCGGGTGGCGGAAGAGGCGGTGGGGGAGATGGTTTGAGGGGGGCGTGGGCCGGACGCAGGACGCGGGTCGTGCGTCGTACGTCCTGCGTCGTACGCCGTACGCGAGACGCCCTGGCCCTAGACCCTCGACGAGCCACGAGCCTCTAAGGTGAGCCGACGGCTTCCCCGGCCAGCTCGAGGATGCGACGTGCGGCTTCCTCGCTCACCGGCATTACGGAGAGGCGGTTGCCGCGCCGTACCACCCACAGCTCGTCGGGGGTGAAGGTCTGGCGCAGGGTCTCGAGGCTTACCATGCGCCCGAAGCGCTGGACGAACTCGACCTCCACCGTCCACCAGCGGGGCTTTTCCGGCTGGGCGGCGGGGTCGTGGTACTCGCTGTGCGGGTCGAACTGGGTGGGGTCGGCCACGCCGGTGCGGACGACCCTGCACACGCCCACGACGCCCGGGGGCTCGGTGCTCGAGTGGTAGAAGAAGGCCAGGTCGCCCGGCTGCATGGAGCGCAGGAAGTTGCGGGCTTGGTAATTGCGCACCCCGTCCCACAGGCTGCGGTGGATGCGCTCGAGGTCGGCGATGCTGAACGCGTCGGGTTCGGACTTCAACAGCCAGTACGCCATAATGCCAGTCTAATGTTGCCAAAGACGGGCCTAACCCATTTCTTATGTAGGTTGCTACCCTGAGAGTATGAGAAAACTTTGGTTAGCATTCCCGTTGGCCCTCCTCCTCGCAGCCTGCACCATTACCATCGACATAAGCCAAGGCCGAATCCCTGGGCTGTATGTCAAGATTCTCGGTTATGAGACGGAGTATCAAGACAGCAAGGGGCGCTCGTACATCTGCGACAACACCTTCACCACCGGGCGCTACAACTTCCGCTTCGAGGGCGACCTCGACCGCTGGGAGTCGGTGTTCGTGGGCCAGACCACGGGCGAGCGCAGCACGGTGAGCACCTACGTGTACGGCGACAACACTTACGTCGAGAACCCGCCCGGCTACATCCAGGTCAACTTCGCCTTCGGCCCCGGGACCGCGCCCTACCTCGTCGGTGGCCAGCAGATGTCCAAGATCGTGGTGGTGCCCACGCCCAACATCATCGGCTACACCCAGCTCGAGCTCACCTTCTACAACTCGGCGGGCAGCTCGGGCAAGGTGCTCCTCAAGGGCATCCCGGTCATTGACAACTGCCCCAACCCTTGAGCGCGCGGCTAGACTGAGGGGGTGAAGCCGCTAGCTCCCCTGCTCGAGCGCCTGAGCCGCCGCAAGGTCCTCACCGACCTGCCGCAACGCCAGCTCTACCGCTACGACGCCATCGCCGTCGGGGAAACCCCGGCGGCGGTCGTGTTGCCCGAGACCACGCAGGACGTGGTGGAGGTGGTGCGCTTCGCCAAGGCGGCGGGCCTGCCCGTGGTGGCGCGGGGGGCGGCCAGCGGGTTATCGGGCGGGGCGGTGCCGGTGCGGGAGAGCCTGGTGGTGGCGTTCACCAAGATGACGCGCCTCGAGCTCGACCCCGTCCGCCGCATCGCCATCGCCCAGCCGGGGGTGGTCACGGCGCAGATCAGCGAGCGGGCCAGGCCCCACGGGCTGTACTACCCGCCCGACCCCGCCTCCTTCCGCACCAGCACCCTGGGCGGCAACCTGGCCGAGAACGCGGGGGGCCCGATGTGCTTCAAGCGCGGCGTCACCGGCGACTACGTGCGCGAGCTCGAGTTCGTGGACGCCGAGGGCGAGGTGCACCGCCTCGGCCGCGAGGCCTACGACCTGCCGGGGCTGCTCATCGGCAGCGAGGGCACGCTGGGCCTCATCACCGAGGCCACGGTGGGCCTCGAGCCCCTCCCCAAGCACACCCGCACCCTCATGGCCCACTTCGCCGAGGTGGGGCAGGCCGCCGAGGCCGTCTCCAAGGCCATCGCGGCGGGGGCGGTCCCGGCGAAGCTGGAATTCCTCGACCAGGGCTGCATCCGGGCGGTCGAGGACTACTTGCACCTGGGCCTGCCGGTGGACGCGGCGGCGCTGCTGCTCGTGGACACCGACGGCGACGACCCCGAGGTGGTGGCGGAGGAGCTGGAGTGGGTGGCGCAGGCCTGCCGCGCGGCGGGCGGGGCGGTGCGGCTGGCGCAGAGCCCCGCCGAGGCCGCCCAGCTCTGGCAGGCGCGGCGCTCGGTGTCGCCGGCCATCGGGCGCATCCGCTCCAAGCGCATGAACGAGGACATCGCGGTGCCGCGCTCGAGCCTCCCCGCCGTGGTGCGCGAGATCGAAGCCCTGGGCAGGCGCTACGGGCTCCCGCTGGTGCAGTTCGGCCACATCGGCGACGGCAACCTGCACCCCAACATCCTCTACGACCCCAAGACCGACCCCGAGGAGCGGGTGTGGGAGCTGGCTCACGAGGTCGCGCGGGTGGCGCTGCGCCACGGCGGGGTGCTCTCGGGCGAGCACGGCATCGGCCTGATGAAGCGCGAGTTCATGAGCGAGGCGGTGGACGCCCAGACCCTCGCCATCCTCTGGGACGTCAAGCGGCGCTTGGACCCCGAGGGGCGGCTGAACCCCGGGAAAGTCCTTCCGGAGTAGGGGAGTATCCTGGAGCCATGCTCAATTGGCTGTTGGCCGCCCTAGACCTGCTGCTCTTGCTCGGTCTGTGGGGGTATGGCCTGCTGGCTTATGAGAGGCTCCCCGATCGGATTCCCACCCACTTCGACCTTCAGGGCAACGCGCTGGCGTGGGGGCCGAAGTCGAGCCTGCTCCAAGTTCTCCTTATCTTCAGCGGACTCGCCGCTTTTATCGTTGCCCTTTCGGCCCTGACCTTGCGGGACGCCCGCCTCGCCTGGCTGAACGTCCCGCACAAGGACCGGCTGCTCTGCCTCCCCCCGGCGGCCCGGCAGGAGGCGCTGTCGGCGGTGTGGGGCTTCCTGTGGGCGCTGCTGCTGGCGGTGCTGCTCGTGGCCTGGCTGATCACCTGGATGATAGCCCGCTACGCCCACGGCACCCCGTTGCCGGGCGGCTTGGTGATCGCCGGGTGGGTGCTCATCCTCGCCTATCTGGTGCTCCTCGCGAGCCTTCTGGGGCGCAGCTTGCAGGGGGTGCTCGAGCGGCTCGAGGACAAGCAGGGGAGAGGCCGGGCGACCTAGCCTTAGTGGATGGGGCGAGAAGAAGGATACCCCTACGTCCGGTGTCTTGCGTTTGGCCTTTGGCTATCAGCTATCCGCTATCGACACTCCCGCCATCACCGCACCCGGTAGCCGATGTTCTCCAGAATCCGGCGGGCCGCTTCGCGCTCCTCCGCCGAGGCGAAGCCCATGCGGATGGCCCCGCCCTCGTCGCGGATCGCCAGCACCTCGAACTGCTTGATGTTGATGTAGGCATCGCCCAGGGCGTTGGAGATTTTGGCGATCTGGCCGGGCTTGTCGGGCACCTGCACCACCAGCTCGTGCAGGGTGGGGAGCAGGCTGCGCTTGACGATGGGCAGCGAGTCGCGGGTGCGCTTGGCGGCCTGGGCGGCCCCCAGCAGCTCCTCGGGCGCCTCGAGCAGCTCCTCGAGCTCGGCCAGCACCGCTCTCAGCTCCTCCACCGCCTCGCGCAGGGCCTCGCGGTTGCTCACCACCATGTCGCGGCTCATGCGCGGGGAGCCCGAGGCCACGCGGGTCAGGTCGCGGAAGCCCCCGGCGGCCAGGAACATCAGCAGCTCCTGGTGCTCGTCGCGGGCCACCATGCGGTTGAGGGCCACGGCCAGCAGGTAGGGGAGGTGGGAGATGCGGGCCACCAGCCGGTCGTGGAGGGCGGGGG
>NZ_QXDL01000072.1:0-17994 GCF_003574345.1 Calidithermus terrae | reverse complement strand
GTTCAGCGTGGGGCTCAAGCTGCGTCTGGCGAGCCTGTTCCGGCCCGAGGTGCTGGGGGTGGGGAGCCTGCACCTGCTGCTGGCGGGGGGCCTGACCACGCTGCTGCTGTGGCCCTGGCTGGGCAGCGCGGCCTGGTACGTGGGGCTGGGGCTGGGCTTCTCGAGCACGGTGCTGGCGATCAAGCTCCTGGAGGAAAAGCGCGAGCTATCTACCTACCACGGGCGGGTGGTGGTGGGCATCCTGGTCCTGCAGGACCTGGTGGCCGTGGCCCTGCTGGCCGCGGCGGGGGTCAAGACCCCCACCCCCTGGGCCCTGCTGCTGCTGGCCCTGCCGCTGCTGCGCCCGCTGGCGATGCGGGTGCTCGAGAGGAGCGGCCACGACGAGCTGCTGCTGCTGTTCGGGGTAGGGCTGGCCCTGGGCGGGGGGAGCCTGGCGGAGGCGGTGGGCCTGTCGGGCGAGCTGGGGGCGCTGCTGCTGGGTGCGCTCCTGGCCGGCCACGCCCAGACCACCGAGCTCTCGCGCACCTTGTGGGGCTTGAAGGAGGCTTTCCTGGTGGCTTTCTTCCTCGAGATCGGCCTGGGCGGCTTCCCTCCCCTCGAGCTGCTGGGCGTGGGCCTGCTGATCCTGCTCTCGCTGCCGCTGCAACTGGCGATCTTCTTCGCGCTGTTCGTGTTGTTCGGCCTGCGTGCGCGCACGGCGTTCGTCTCCTCGGTGGCGCTGGGCACCTTCAGCGAGTTCACCCTCATCACCTCGAGCGCCGCCGTGCGCAGCGGCGTGCTCGAGGAGTCCTGGGGCACGCTGCTGGCCTTAGTGGTGGCGGCCTCGCTGGTGCTGGTGGCCCCCCTCAACCGGCGGGTGCACCGGCTGTACCAGCGCCTGGAGCCCTACCTCCTGCGCTTCGAGCGCTCGGGCTACCACCCCGACCGCGAGCCCACCCGTCTGGGGCAGGCCCGCTGGCTGGTGGTGGGCATGGGCCGCACGGGCGGGGCGGCCTACAAGCTGCTCGAGCGCGAGGGCGAGCGCGTCGTGGGCCTCGACGCCGACCCCGCCAAGCTCGAGGCCCACCGCGCCAAAGGCCGCCGCGTGCTCTACGGCGACGCCGAGGACCCCGAGCTGTGGGAGCGCCTGGAACTCTCCGGGATCAAGGGCGTGCTGCTGACCATGCCCGACCTCGAGGCCAAGCTCCGCGCCGTCGAGGGCCTGCGCCGCCGCGGCTTCCCCGGCCTCATCGCCGTCACCAGCTACCACCGCGAGGAAGACCCCATCTTCGAACGCGCCGGGGTGAGCTTCATCTTTCACCCCTTCGCCGAAGCAGGCGAACGCCTCGCCGAACGCGCGCTCGAGCTGCGCGAGGTCGGGGAGCTCGTCAAGCATCCCGCCTCGAACGTGGAGGGGTGAGGCCGGGGTGGGGGAGCCGCCAGCGGTCACCCCCCCGCCGTCAACCCGTGGCCCGTCGAGGGCCGAGGCATTTTGCGTACGGCGTACGACGTAGGACGCAGGACACACGTTTTGCGTTTTGCGTCTTGCGTCTTGCGTACGGCGTACGACGTAAGACGTACGACCCACACCCGGCGCCGGACTACCGGCCCTCGACCACCGCCCGCAACCCCGGCCCGGCGTCCGGCAGCACGATCAGCGCGTCGTAGCCGGGGGGGTCCACGGTGTAGCGCGTGAACAGCGGCAGGTGCAGCAGCTCGGCGTAGTAGCGGGCCACCTCGACGGAGGTGCCGGTGCGGATGTAGACGCCGGGGCCCAGGCCGGAGGTGTTCTCGACCACCTCGGGCAGGGGGAGGCCCAGGCGGCGGAAGCCCTCGAGCGGGTCGGCGGTTGGGGACTGGGTGTTCTCCACGCGCTCGCCGGCGGCCGGCCGTAGCACCGCCACCTTGCCCTCGGGCGCGATGCCGGTGAGGAGGTTGAGGTCGAGGGAGAAGAACTCGCTGAGGAAGCGGTTGCGCTCTTCCTCGTCGTAGCGCAGGAAGACGCCGTCCTCGTAGGTGGGCAGCGTGGCCGAGCGCAGCGAGACCCCGCGCAGGTAGGGCAGCCAGGCCAACGCGTCCTGCACGCTGAGGTCGGTCTCGAGCTTTCCCCAGAGCTGATTAGCCAGCCCCGGCAGGCGGCTCCAGTACTTGGGCTGCTTGATCTTCTCGGCCACCTGGCTCAGCAGGTCCTTGATGCGGTCGAGGCGGCTGTAGTCGCTGCCGTAGCCGTGGCGGAAGCGCATGTACTTCACCGCGTCGGCCCCGTCGAAGTGGTTGGGCCCGGCGGGGAAGTCGATGAACAGCCCGGCGGCGCGGTCGGTGTACTGCATGGGCTCGGGCAGCACCACGTCCACCCCGTCCACCGCGTCAACGAGCACCTTGACGACGTCGATGGTCAGGATCACGTAATGGTCAACCGGCAGCCCGAGCGCGTCCTCGACGGCGTCCACCAGGCCCTGGGCCTTGCCGCGGGCGTAGGCGCCGTTGATCTTGCCGCCGGTGAGGGGGGTGTAGAGGTCGCGCGGGAGCGCCACCAGGCTCACCTCACTGCCCCGCGCCGTGGCGTAGAAGATGGTGTCGGTGCGGTCGCCTGGCCCGCAAGGCGTGTGGTAGCCGCAGTACTGGATGTCGCGGGCGGCGATCACCAGGCTCATCTCGGGCTGGTCGCCCACCCGAAAACCGCCGCCCCCGCCGCCGTGGCGCAGGTCGCCGGGCTCGGGGGCGAAATGGATGGCCGCCGCCAGGCCGAAGAAGGCCAGGCTGAGAAGGATCAAGGATGCTCGAGGTCGGCGCATGAACGAACCCTGACAAAGATACCCGATCGGCGAGGGCCGCCGCGGGCCGACAGCCTGAAGCTACGGGCTGGAGCTTAGACCCGGCTGAGCCACCAGCTCGCGGTAGGCCTCGAGGGTGCGCGGGTGGATGGGCACGCCCTTGTGCTGGAGGTACTCGACCTTGCTCTTCACGGCTTTTCGGTAGGCCTCGAGCAGTTGCCCCCCTAGGGCCATCTCGCGGATGTCCTCGTTGACGCCCCGCCCCGGCTCCGACACGTCGGCGATGTAGACCGCCATGCCGATGCCCTGGCCGGGGTGCACCCCGTAGACGTGGCCCTCGATGGCCTCGAGCACCCCCTCGTCCTCGACGCCCCACGACTCGGCCAGCCGCCGCCCGGCCCGCCCGTGCAGGGCCTTGGGGTGCTTGCACTCCACCTCGTGCTGCGGGGGGGCCAGCTCGGCCAGGCGCTCGGGGCTGAACTCACGCGCGGCGTCGTGCAGGATGCCGGCGAGGTAGGCCCGCTCGGGCTCGAGGCCGTTGGCCTCGGCGATGCGGGCCGCCAGCTCCGCCACGCGCAGGATGTGGGCGAAGCGCTCGGGGCTGACCAGGCCCTGCACCCGCTCAGTCCACTCGGTAAAAGCCGTGTTTGCCAAGGAAAACCTCCACCTCCAAAGGCAGCAAGTAGCGCACCGAGCGGCCCTCGCGCAGCCGTCGGCGGATCTCGCTGCTGGAAACGTCGTAGCCGGGAATCTCCAGCAGGCGGGTGCGCCCCTGGAAGAAGGGATGGATCTGGGGCGTGTGGCCCGGGCGGGTCACCGCCACCAGGTGGGCGAGGTCGTCGAGGCGCTCGGCCTGGTGCCAGGAGTCGGCGTCGTTGTAGGCGTCGGCGCCGGTGATGAAGAAGAGCTCGGCGGCGGGGTGGCGGCGGCGGGCCTCGGCGAGGGTGTCCACGGTGTAGCTGGGGCCCGGGCGGTCGAGCTCGAGGCGGCTGGCCTCGAAGCGCGGGTCCTGCGCCGTCGCCAGCACCACCATCTCGTGGCGGGCCTCGGCCGGGGCCACCGGCGTCTTGTGGGGCGGGCGGGCCGCCGTGACGAACAGCACCCGCTCGAGCCCCAGCGCCGACGCGGCCTCCGAAGCCGCCAGGAGGTGCCCCAGGTGGATGGGGTCGAAGCTGCCGCCGAAGATGCCGATGCGCATAAGACCGATGCCGAACGCCGAACGCTAAACGCCGAACGCCCAAAGACCGCCGGTGGCCCGCGGCTGATCGCCTGCGAGGGAGAGCCTCCGGCCGCGGGCCACGGGCCACGGGCCACTAGCTATATGCAATGCGCCATGTGCCATACGCTTCGCGGTTCACACCTCCGGGATGTACTCGAATTCCACCCCGGCGAGCCGCACTGTGTCGCCCGCACGGACACCGCGGGCCTCGAGCGCCGATTCTACACGATAGCGTTTGAACAAGTCCTGGAGGTAGCCCGCCATCTCGCTCACCTCGCCCTTCATGCGCGCGAGCTGGCGCTCGAGCTGCGGCGCGCTGACCTCGAAGACCCCCTCCTCGACCTCCTCGACCCGGATGCGGTTATCGGCCGGGGGGCGCGGCTGGGGCGTCTCCAGGGCCGGCTTGGGCGCGGCCTGCACCAGCGCGAAGAGGGTGGCGACGAGGTGCTCGAGGTTCTCCCCGCTCAGCGCCGAGATGCCCAGCACGGGCAGGCCAAAGGCGGCGAGTTCGCCCTCGAGCCTCGAGGCCTCCTCAGGCGAGAGCAGGTCGATCTTGTTGAGCGCGACCAGCGAGGGGCGCTTGAGCAGCTCGGGGTCGTAGGCCCGCAGCTCGGCCTGCAGCGTGCGCAGGGTCTCCACGGGCTGGTCGCTGCCGTCGAGCACGTACAGCAGCACCCGCGTGCGCCCGATGTGGCGCAGGAAGTCGAGCCCCAGGCCCTTGCCCTGGCTCGCCCCCTCGATGATGCCAGGGATGTCGGCCATGGTGATGCGCTCGCCCTCGCCGCGCTCGATCACGCCCAGGTTGGGGGCCAGCGTGGTGAAGGGGTAGGCCGCCACCTTGGGGGAGGCGGCGGTGAGGTCGTCGAGCAGGCTGCTCTTGCCGGCGTTGGGGTAGCCCACCAGGCCCAGGTCGGCCAGCAGCTCGCCGGTCTGTGCGTCGAAGACCCGCGTCCCCCGGGGCACCTCCACCACCAGGTCGCGGCCGCTGCGCCCGTCCATGCCCTTGCCCAGCCCGTGCTCGCCGTCTTCGGCGCGGTAGACGCGCTTGGAGAGGGTCGACAGCGAGTCCACCTGGCCCAGCGCCCGCAGGATGACCGAGCCGCCGTCGCCGCCGTCGCCGCCGTCGGGCCCGCCCTTGGCGATGTACTTCTCCCGCCAGAAGCTGATGGCCCCGTCGCCGCCGCGCCCGGCGCTCACCGTGATCTCGAGCGTATCCCTGAACATGGTCCCAGACTAAAAGCTCGAGGCCGAAGGCTAAAGGCTCGTGGCCTTCAGCTTTCGGCCCTCACTGAGCTTACGCTTGGCTGACTTCCCCGGCCGCGGCGGGCTTCACGGAAATGAAGCGCCCCTTGCGGCCCTTGTCGGCGAACTCCACCACCCCGTCCACGAGGGCGAAGAGGGTGTAGTCACGGCCCATGCCCACGCCGGCGCCGGGCTGGAACTTGGTGCCGCGCTGGCGCACCAGGATGTTGCCAGCCCGCACCACCTCGCCGCCGAATTTCTTCACGCCCAGGCGCTTCGCTTGGGAGTCGCGCCCGTTCTTCGTCGAACCCAGACCCTTCTTATGTGCCATAACAAGCTCCTTCGGAGTGCCTACAGCGGATAGCCGATAGCGGACAGCGGTTCCGGGCTACGGGCTACCGGCTACGGGCACTTAAGCGCGGATCTCCTTGACCACGATCTCGGTGTACTGCTGGCGGTGGCCCCGCTTGCGGCGGTACTGCACCTTGGCCTTGAACTTCATCACCAGCACCTTGCGGCCCTTGCCGTGACCCACCACCTCGGCCACCACCTTGGCGCCGGGCACGGTAGGGCTGCCCACCACCAGGTTGTCCCCGCCCAGCATCAGGGCGTCGAACTCGACGGTCTGACCCGCTTCGGCCTCGAGCTTCTCCACGCGCAGTTTCGCGCCGGGTTCGGCCCGGTATTGTTTTCCTCCGGTCTCGATGATTGCGAACATTTAGGGTTCCTCCGCGCAGGCTTGACAATGGCAAGCCTTGGGCTCTCGGCCCAGCCAACGATCAACTATAGCGGCTGGCGCTGGATATATCAAGCCCAAAAGAAAAACCCCGCCCCGCACCGCCGGACAGTGCCCTCATTCTGTTTATGGCGTACAAAGCGCAGTTTGAGCCGTTCTAACGTTTCGCCCATGCCGTCCTTCCCGATCACCAGAAAAGCCGGGGTTTTTCCCGCCGGGCTGTGGCCCCGAAGGTCTGTTAAGACCGAGGGCGAAGCGCGCAGGCGCGAGGCGGCTGGGAGCTAACAAGACATGGTAAAAAAGAATCCCCTCCTTGAACTGAGTCAAAGAGGGAATTCCCTGTCCTGCACGGTCTTGGTGGAGCTGAGGGGATTCGAACCCCTGACCTTCTGAATGCCATTCAGACGCGCTCCCAGCTGCGCCACAGCCCCGAACAGCAACCGCTATGTTAGCGGGGTGCCTCGAGGTTGTCAATACTAGGCACGTTAGTCCCTTCGTACACCGCCTCCAGGGTGAGGGAGAGCCCCAGGCAGGGCACTTCGAACTCGCCCTCCCCCTGAATGTCCTGGTAAAGCCACTGCTCGCCCTTGCGGTAATATCCTTCCACTCGCTTTGCGAGGCTATCCACCAGGAGATAAGCCTGTAAAGAGGGGAGCTTGAGATACTTTTGCAGCTTCTCGCGCCGGTCGGTGCCCTGAGTGCTTTCCGAGAGCACCTCCACGACCACGCAGGGCTTCTCCTTGTAATACTCGTGCGGGTCTTCCTGGCACACCACCATCAGGTCGGGGTAATAGCTCGTGCGGTCATCCACCTTGAGCTTCATGTCGCTGGCATATACCCGGCAACCCTTGCCCCTGGCCGCTTGCCAGAACCACCCGCTCACGTTTGTGCAGACCAGGTTATGCCGCTCGCTGGCCCCGGCCATGGCGTACAGGATGCCGTCCACAAGCTCGTGCTTGCGCTGGGCCTTCTCCTCCAGGGCCAGGTATTCGTTGAAGGCAACCGGCTGCAAGGTCCGCGCGATTCCCGCCATGCACCCAGTCTAAGGCCCCTGCACTCTGGCGTGTGGAGGGCTACGGCCATCAGTAGGCCCCGTTTTTGCTCAGCACGGCCAGCGTGGTCCGGGCCAGGATGTACAGGTCGAGCCACACCGACCAGTTGCGCACGTAGTAGGCGTCCAGCGCCACCCGCTGGGCGTAGGAGGTGTCGTTGCGCCCGGAAACCTGCCACATGCCCGACAGCCCGGGCCGTACCTTCAGGTACAGGCTCAGCTCCTGGCTGTAGCGCCCGACCTCCTCCTGCACGATGGGGCGGGGCCCCACGAGGCTCATCTCGCCCTTGAGCACGTTCCAAAGCTGGGGCAACTCGTCGAGGCTGGTGCGCCGCAGGAAGCGGCCCACTCGAGTGACCCGGGGGTCGTTCCTGAGCTTGTGGTTCTGCTCCCATTCCTCCCGCAACTCCGGGTGCTGCGCCAGGTGCTGCGCGAGCACCCGGTCGGCGTCGGGGACCATCGAGCGGAATTTCCAGGCCCTGAACACCCGGCCGCCCTGGCCGATGCGGGGGTGTCCGTAGAAGACGGGCCCTTTCGTCTCGAGGCGGATCAGCAGCGCGATCACCGCGGTGAGCAAGGCCAGCGGCAGGGCCGCCAGCGCGACCAGGCCGAGGTCCATCAGCCGCTTGAGGAGGCGGGGCCCGGGCAGCAGGAGCTGTTGGCGCAGCTCGAGGGCGAGCATCCCGCCGAGGTCGCGGGGGGAGATCCACAGGCTGCTGAACCCCAGCAGGTCGGGGATGAGCAGGAGGTGCGGGAAGACCCGCTCCTGCTGCTCCAGAAGCTTCAGCAACTCCCCTCGAGGCACCCCGGGCATGGCGACCACCGCGTAGCGCACCCCCAACTGCCGGGCGACCGCGGGGGCCAGGTCCATACCCCCCGCGACCGGCACCCCCGCGCAGGCCGTGCCGTGGCGGCTGGGGTCGTCGTCGAGCATGGCGATGGGCTTGAAGCCCAGCCCCGGCTGGGACTGGAGCGTACGGACCACCTGGCACTGCGTGGCTCCGGCCCCGAAGATCACCACCGCTTCGCCCCACCAGGGTTTGGCGGCGAACAACTGCCGTACCAGTGCCCGCCCCAGCGGCACCAGCAGCAGGCTCAACAGCCAGACCACCAGGAACACCGAGCGCGAGTAGAGCTCGCCGCCCTTGAACAAGAAGGTGGTGGCGCCGAACACCAGGAAGAGGGCGCTCGAGGTGTACGACAGCAGCCGCAATTCCTCGACCGGGGTGAGCCCGACCCGGTAAAGCCCCACCAGGCCATAGATCGCCGCGAACACCACCAAGCCCGGCCACAGCGCCGCGTAGAGCTCTAGGGGTAGGCTGCCGGGCAGGAGCCAGCGCACCCAGATGGTCGCGGCCGAGGCCAGCCCCAGCATCAGGACGTCGGAAAAGAGCAGCGTCGCCGAGGTGAGCCAGGGCAAGCAGGGGTTGTGCAGCAGGCGCACCGAGGTGCTCACTGGGCGGCGTAGCATCGTTACTCAGGGTAACGGCCGCCGGCTTTGGAGGCTACGAATTTTGACCATTCCCTCTCCACCAAAGCCTTAAACTGCTGCCGGAACCGCCCCGCCCCAAACCCTTCGACCGTCTGGCGCACGGCACTGGGGGTCCAGGTCTGCTGCTCGAAGCGCTCGACGGCCTCGATGATCGCTCGAGGCGTCTGTTCGGGGAAGAAAACGCCGCTAACCCCCTCCTGTACCGTCTCGAGTGCCCCCCCTTTGCCGTAGGCGATCACGGGCGTTCCGCAGGCCTGGGCCTCCACCGGGATGATCCCGAAGTCCTCCTCCGCCGCGAACACGAAGGCTTTAGCCCGCTGCATGTGCTCCTTGAGAGAGGCGAAGGGCTGGTAGCCCATCATCCGGACGTTGGGGGCCGCCTTCGCCCTGACCTTCTCGAAGTCGGGGCCATCCCCGATCACCACCAGCTCGCGCCCGGGCATCTGGCTGAAGGCCTCGACGATGAGGTCCATCCGCTTGTAAGGCACCATCCTCGAGGCCGCCAGGTAGAAGTCCTCCTTCTGCTCGTGCAGCGTGAAAGATTCCACGTCCACAGGAGGGTAGATCACTTCGGCCTCGCGGCGGTACGCCTTGCGGATGCGCCGGGCGATGTAGCGGGAATTGGCGACGAACACGTCCACCCCAGCCGCCGTGCGCTGATCCCATAGCCGCATGTAGTGCAGGAGCGCGCGGGCCAGTGCGCCTTTTACCCCCCGCTCCAACCCGGCCTCGCGCAGGTACTGCGGCTGCAGGTCCCAGGCGTAGCGGATGGGGGTGTGAACGTAGCTCAGGTGCAACTGGTCCGGCCCGGTGAGCACCCCCTTGGCCACGGCGTGGGAGCTCGAGATCACCACGTCGTACCCCCGCAGGTCGAACTGCTCGACGGCGAGAGGCATCAGCGGTAGGTACGCCCGGTATTTGCGGGTAGCCCAAGGTAGACGCTGGAGAAAAGACGTGTGAACGGGATGTTTTGCCACTTCCCTAGCAAGAAAAGGCTCAGGGTCATGCACAAGCGTGTAGACGGGGGCCTCGGGATAGAGCTCCAGGATGGCCTCGAGGACTTTCTCGGACCCGCCTGGGGTCACGAGCCAATCATGCACGAGTGCTAGACGCATAGCGGCATACTAGTGGTGCAACAACGCCTCGTACAAGCTAAGGTGAGCCTCAGCGATCGCATCCCAGGAGTAAATCTGAGCCCAAGCCCTTCCCCTGGCGCGGAGTTGCTCCATACGGTCGGGCGTAATGAGCAGCTCCTCTAGGTGCTTCAAGGCCTTGGCCGGATTATCTGCGTACACCACCGCCTCGCCGAGTGAAGCGGGAGTTTGCGGGCCACGGGTAGTTACCACCACGGCGCCATTCCCGAGTGCGGCCAACAGTGAGCCACGCCGCTCAGAGGCCCCGTCCGGAAAGGGGAGATAAGCAAACCCGCAACGGGCGAGCCGGGCAGCAACTTGATCCGAAGTCAAACTCGATTCCCAGGTTAGATTGTCGAGTCCCTGAGTTTTTTCTTTTAGCGACTGAAGATAAGCGTGGCGGTCGGCCTGGAGTGCACCAATGATGACAAATCGGAAGGGGTGTCGGTTGGAGGCAGCTATTCGAGCCAGGTCGAGAAAAGCCTCGAGGCCCTTGTTTGGGCGAATAAGGCCGAAGTAAGCGACTTCAAACACGTTGCGGCCGGGCGTTGGCTCAGTAAATGGAATGTTGCTGCCTATGGGGACGATGCTGGATCGTGACCACACCTGCGGGAGCCACTTGGTCAGCGCGCTTCGTTCAAAGGGATTTGTGAACACTACGTGGTGAGCGCCACTTGCCAGTCCCATCACCGCAATTCGCCGCAGCGGGTGAGCCTGGCTGAATTCGTGCACGGTCACGGCAACCGGGATAGTCCTCGCAGCTCTCCAGGCCAAGGCAAGAGGGCCAAGGCCGCTCCCGTATACCACGGTCGGGTACTGGATGTGTAGGATATCTGGCCGAACATTGTTCACCCGACCCCAAAGCTCGCCCAAACTCCACAAGCCCCAATGCTCGCCCTGAATGAAAGAAGTCAGTATGCCCTTGCTCGCCAGTGCCTCTCCCAGGCGAGCGGTATAGTCGGCCACACCACAAGCAGCAGGTGGGACGGAACTAACGAAGGCTACGTGCATTTACCCCCTTGATAAGCCACCCTGCAGCGTAGCCAACGCTCGATCCCAATCCCCCTGCAGTACGCGCTTTATAAACCGTCCCCCTACCCCGAGAACAACCGGGAGGAGGGGCAAAGGTGCATGCCGTGTGAAGAAGCGTCGTGCCGACTTGTTAAAGTACCGGTCAAGCGTTGGGCTCTTTTTGCCCATGCTTGCGGATTCTTTGTGTAAAACCTTGGAGTTCGTTGCCACCGCTAATTTCCAACCCGCCTTACGCAAGCGGAAGCTGAAGTCAGTGTCCTCCCAATACATAAAATATCCATCGTCAAGAAGGCCTACCTTCTCGAATGCTATCCGGCGCACCAGTAGACTCGCGGCTACCAGGTAATCCATTCGTGATGACTCCATATTGGTGTAGTGGCGGGAATACCCTATCCACAAGGATACTTTCCCCCCACCGTATGCCTGTATCCGCTCTGGCTGGTCCAGGTAATACAGCACTGACCCCACCGCCCCAATCGCCCCGTCGCTCTCCGCCACCTCGACCAGCGCAGAGAGCGCCCCTTTATCCACCACTGTATCGTTATTGAGCAACCAGACGTACTCTGCCCCCTGCTCTACTGCAGAGCGAATCCCTACGTTGTTGCCACCGGCGAAACCCAAGTTTACGCCCGTTGACACAACAGTTACGTCCGGCGCGGCTGTACGTATCTCATGCACCGACCCGTCCATCGAGCCGTTGTCTACAACAAGAATGCGGTAGTTGGGGTAATCGATCGCTCGGAGAGAAGAAATGCAGGCCACGGTGTCCTGCCAGCCGTTCCAATTCAGGATGACGATGTGAACCGATGGGTTGAGCACTGACGTCACTATAAGCCCAGCAGCACTCGACCGTGGTTATGGTCCCATCTTCATACTCGAGTTGCCGAGTGCAGGCAAGCTTGTTCAGGTAGTGACTGCGAGTGCTCCTTCAAGATTGCACTCCCAAAAATAGGAGCTAACGGCGCCAGTCACCTTTGTTTGCCGGCGATCAACACCAATTCCTCGCCAAGATCGCCAGTTCGTAAAAGACTCTGCTCCAGCAACTGAAAGACCAGACCTTGCAGCCTGGAACCGGCGTTGGCTCCCTTCACTCGAAGTAATTCGCCTATCGGTAACCCGCCAGGAAGCGCGCTATTCTGGCGTATCAGCTTGCTGGTTACGAAACGCCACCACGCCGAATGGGCAACTGTGCGTACCTCGAGAGGGCACAGCCCACTCCTGTGAACACACTCCCCCAAACTGTATCGGGTGAAGAGGTAAAGATGCCGTGGCGGATCCCAGTCAAGCCAAGCCTGGCCGAAGTATCGACTTCCCAAGCTTCGGCTATTTGGCGTTGCAATAACTATCTTCCCCCCCTCGCGTAGGAGCCTGCGACAAGTCTGTAGAACACTGATTGGGTCAGGCAGATGCTCGATTACGTGGTTCAGGGTTACCACGTCGAAGCTCTCCTCCGCCAAGCCCGCCTCCTCCAAAGTTCCCTGATGTACTTCAAGGCCCCGTTGCTGAGCTAGTTGTGCTGCCGTAGGGTCGGGTTCAACTCCCGCTACTTGCCATCCCAGGTCGCGCATGCGTGCCATGAAATCTCCACTTCCGCATCCCACGTCGAGCAAGCGTCCCCCTTTTTGTAAAGGGAGCCACATGACAGAAGATCCGGCAAAATCGTATAAAAGCCGTACTCGTGAAAGGATACGGCCTAAAAGTGCGTCTTTGCTTTTTTCATCGATCAGGGAGCCATACCCAAAACTTGCCGCCAGGATACTGTTTCTAATTCGCTGGAGTAAAGATCGTTTGTTTGGGGTTCTCTCCGATTCTACGTGGGTATAGTAGTTTGTATAGAGTTTCCCGATATCTTCTGGTACGGGGTGAGGGTCGAGCCAGGCCAGTTGGCAATGGGAGCAGTAAGCGATATTCCAGAGCCCCGGAGCCGTGAATACCCGGTCACGTAAGCCTCGGTACAGGGAACTTCCCTGACGGCCACACTGATAACAGTTTGGAGCTTCTACAACACGTATGCCTTCGTTATCGTAAGGTTCCTTCACGGCGCCTCCCTTTTCAGCCAGCCCAAAATCTGCCTTCGCTCCTTCTGGGTCAGGAATCCCTTCCATACCATTCCTATCGCCATCAGAAGAAGAGTGAAAAGGAGGGCCAATTGTTCCCAGAGCATGCTTCCTCGAGTAACCATTACGGAGGCTATAGCGCTAAAAGCGAGCACTCCCCCAGCCACTTGAGGTACGTTCTCTCTCTGCATAGCTAGGGGCGAAATCAGGGATAACCGGTGAGCGAGTAGAAACAGTATCAGAGCGTCAACGGTTACCCGCAGGGTCCAAGCCAGGGCTGCCCCGGCTACTCCCCAAAGACGAACCAGTTCCCAAGCGAGCAGCAGGTAGGGCGGTAGCTCGAGCAAGTGAAGTTTGGCCGTCAGGTCAGGCCGACCATGAGCCTGAATCAGGGTGTAGGCAATCTGGGCCAGTGAATTGACCAGAACTCCTAGACACAGGATCTGCAGGACCAAGGTACTTTCCCTGGCAATGGACTCCCCAACCCAGAGATTCAGGATGTCCGAGGCATAAATGACGATGAACACCGTGATTATGCCTAGAGAAGCTAGGATATACCTGACCGAGCGGGCTGTGAGAGTTTCGAGAGCTGCCTTCCTTGCGGTTGTGGACAAGTAGCTAAAGGCTGGAAACAGTGTGGCGATGAAACTACCTGGAATAATCCACAAGCGGGTAACCATTTCATAGGGCATGGTGTAGTAAGCTACAGCACTTATAGGTAGCAGGGCGCCGATGATAAACCGGTCAAAATAGACCAGCACCGGCCCAACAATACCCGATACGCTAATCCACCCGCCGAAGCTGAGCAGTAAGCGCAGCTCTGCGCGGGACCATCGAGCAGGTGAGCGGATGAAAGGAAACAGCCTAACGCAAACTCTGTAAAAAATAATCAGCATTAACAGACGGGAAAGAAGCAGAAGGCCAGCGATGCCAGGAAGGCCGAGCCCAGCTAAGCCGCCAGCGAGCGGGATTAGGTAGTTGGCTGCTGTAAATGGGGCACGTACCGCGTTGAGTAAATCGAAGCGCTGGGAGGCCTCGAGAAGACCACTAAATGAACTACTCACCAGTACCAATGGGAGTACAGCGGCCAAAACATAAAAAGCCGTACGGACCTCATTCTGGGACTCCACGGGAATGTTGAGGGTATGGTCTACAAGGAACGGTACTAGACCCAGTAACGCTAAGCTGCCCAGTAAGCCGAGCAAGGTTTGGGCGAACACCGCATTCCAGAGGATCAGGGGAATGCGGTGCTGCTTTTGCCTACCCCAAGCTTCCGCCACGAACCGGGCAGTTGCCCGGCCGAGACCTAGGTCAAAGACACCAAAATAGCCCAGGATCACCCAGATCAGCCCGAGGACGCCAAAGCGATCAATCCCCAATACGTGTACGGTAGGCGGGATCGCGGCAAGCGCTACGACAAGAGGCAAACCTTGTCCCAGCAGGTTGATCAAGGTATTGCGCGCTAGGAGTCGCCCCTCAGGCCTGGGACTATTGGGCATCCGCTCCTTTATAGGCCATGCAACCCGCTAGCTCAAGCAGCTAAGCCTGGCTCGGCCCCTGCAGGGCCTAGCCGAAGCCTTCACACCTAAGCCGGTAGCCATACCCTAAAGGGCCTTTCGGCAAGCAAGCGTCCAAGCTCGAAGGCTTAATGATATTTGAGTAACGCCTAACTGTGTCTGTACCGTATTAAACGGGTTAAATGAGGACTGTGAGATGCCGTGTTAGCACGGCCGAATCTTATAACTTGTTCATTTGCCCTTGCTTGCCCCCACGCCCCTTGCTAGCATCACCCTTGGATTGGGCACAACCCAAGACCAGTCGGCAAATCGGCAATAGGCCCTCTAGCTGCACTACTGGAAGTCCCGCGCCAATACCCATACATCAGCTTGGCCGGGAGAAGGAAGGAAGAACATGCGCAACGCTAAAGGCTTCACTCTGATCGAGCTCCTGATCGTCATCGCGATCATCGCCATCCTGGCGGCCGTGCTCATCCCCAACGTGCTCAACGCCCGCAAGCGCGCCAACGACCAGGCCGCCGGCGCCTACGCCCGCCAGGTCGCTACCTGGCTCGCCGCGGCCGACACCGCCGGCACGGCGATCAGCGGCATCTCGAGCTGCACTGATGCAGCTCTGCAGAGCGAGGGTGCCCCGGCCGCCTTCCCCAAGGCCGTCAGCAACTGCACCATCAGCTACAGCGCGACCACTGGTCGGAGCACCGTCACGGTCACCTCGGTCAACAACGTTACCGTAACCGCGGTGTACTGAGGCACCCTTAAGCTGACGCAGGGCCGGGGTCATTCCCGGCCCTTGCTCCCAGAAGGGGACCTGGATGCACAAGGCAAGGGGTTTCACGCTCATCGAGCTCCTGATCGTCATCGCGATCATCGCCATCCTGGCCGCCGTGCTCACCCCAAGCGTGTTGACTGCCCGCAAGCGCGCACTAGACATGGCTAGCCAGATGTACCTGAAGCAAGTAGTGCAGTGGATTGCTTCAGCCGATACCTTAGGCGGCGATGTTAGTGCCCTAGACGGGGACAACTGCAAAAGCACTATCCTCCAAGATGAGGGGGCTCCGGCGGAATACCCCAGGGCTGTGAGAAGCTGTGTGATCACCCGTGACTCAGCAGATAATAAATACACCATCACGGTGAACTCACAGGCCAGCGGGGTGTTTAGTGCGGTTTACTGGCTGCGTTAAGGTGCCAAACCTTCTTGGGCGACTCCACCTAAAATGGGGTCGCCCAAGGTTTCTGGAGAGAGATGTTTAAACGAGACTACCAATTTCCCCAGGTATGGCTAGTTGTTGTCCTAGGACTTGTATGGGGTTTCCCATTCTTCGTCAACTATTTTGTTTCCAAACCCACGGTATCAACCCTCGAGGTTACGAGCGGGATAACCCAGTTCACTTATTCCGGCGTGGTAGCCAGCGAGCTGGTATGGCTTTTCCCGCGGGTGATGTTGCTGATGATGGTCGGGGTGTTGGGGATTCTGCAGGCTCGAGGCTTGCAATCCTACCGGAACCCCTTCAGCTACCTGCTGCTGTCTTATCTCTTGCTCGTGGGGATCGCTACCGTAAATGCTCGTGACGACGATCTATCCGCGATTCTCCTAGGGGCGGAGAGCCGGATGGACGGCCTTCTTTACCAGGTGGGCCTAGTTCTAACGTCTCTTCTCGTCTACCGGGTGTTGCGGGAAAACCGCCAAGCCTGGCCGCTGCTGCTGTCCGGGTTGGTGGTCGTGGGTGTCGTCGAAACGGCCGTGGTGGTGTTGCAGCGGCTAGCCCTGGACCCCGTCGGGCCGCTGACTCGAGGCTTCATGTACGAGGCTCCGGTGGGCACCATCGGCCACCCCGGGATGGTGGCGGGGTTCATGGTCGTCGTCCTGATCGGCGGAATGGGGCTGTTCCTACGGGCGAGCGGGACGGCTCAGAGGGTGCTCTTGGCGCTGGCGCTGCTAACGGTTGCTCTGGGGTTGGGCATTACCACCAACAAGGCCTCGGTCTATGCCCTGGTCGCTGTCTTGGTGCTGTGGAACCTGCTCCGGCGCGAGCGGTGGCTGTTAGGGCTTTCCGTGGCCCTGCTCGCCATGGTTCTCAGTGCACAGAGCCTCGTGCCCAACCGCCTCGACTTTAATCGTAGCCTCACCGACCCCGCGACCGGGAAAACCCGCCTGGTCATCTGGGAACTGGCGTTGAAGGCGGCGACCCGGTTGCCGCTGAGCCCCCTGGTCGGGAGCGGCCCGGACGGGTTCCGCCTGGCCTTGCTGCGCCACATCCCGCCGGAGGACCTCATGCGGGAGTACCGCCTCGAGTACGGCTGGCCCCCCGAGGCGACGATCCGGGAGATCCAGACCCTTTACCAGCCGGGCGACCCCATCCGCTCGAAGGCGTTCTTGGTCTTCCTTGACAACTACAAGAGCGACACGGGCAAGCAGGGCCTGATCTATAAGGTGTACCTCGACAAGGCCCACAACCTCCTGCTCGACCGGCTCATCTCCTACGGGCTCTTCGCCGTGCTGATCACGGTGGCGCTCTACCTGTGGCCGGTCTGGCGGCTGATCCGTGAGGCCGACGTGTTCGAGCAGTCCGTCCTCGTCGCGCTGCTGGCGGCGTTCTTGTACTACCTGTTCTGGTTCCCGGTGGTGCAGGTCGAGCCCATCCACATGGTCTTTGTCGCCATGGCCTGGGCCATGCTCGGCAAGCCGGCAACTTCAAAGCCCGCCGAAGAGGGCGAGGCCGAGCTAGCCCGCGCGTAGGGCGGCCTCGAGGTCGCCGCCCCCTAAAGCCTCCCAGGCCCGGGCCATGTCCTCGGGGATGGGGGCCCGGAACTCCAGCAGCTTCCCCGTCCTCGGATGGGGAAGCCGCAATTCGTAGGCGTGGAGGGCGTGGCGGGCGATGTGGGGGCTGGGCTTGCCGTAGACGTCGTCGCCCAGGATGGGGGCGTGGAGGTGCTTGAGGTGGACGCGGATCTGGTGGGTGCGGCCGGTGTGGGGGCGGGCGTCCACGAGGGCGAAGATCCCGGCGGTCTGCAGCACCGCGAAGTCGGTCTCGGCGTAGCGGGCGGCGACGCCGCCGACGCTCATGCGGGTGCGGTCTACGGGGTGGCGGCCGACGTCGGCGATGAGCACGCCCTCCCTGGGGACGCCCACGGTGATGGCGACGTAGCGCTTGAAGACGCTGCGGCCCCGGAAGGCCTCGGCGAGGCGGCGGTGGGCGGCCTCGTGGCGGGCGACCACGATGACGCCGCTGGTGTCCTTGTCGAGGCGGTGGACGATGCCGGGGCGCACGAGTTCGGGCTTCTCGCCCTCGGCGGCCCGCAGGCCGTAGCGGCCCAGGATGGCGTTGACCAGGGTGCCCGAGACCACGCCGGGGGCCGGGTGGGTGATCATCCCGGCGGGCTTGTTGACGACCACGAGGTCGGCGTCCTCGTAGAGCACCTCGAGCTCGACCTCCTCCGGCTCGACGGTGGCGGGCTCAGGGGGCGGGGGCTCGAGCTCGACGGTTTCGCCCTTGAGCTTGTAGCCCGCCTTGGTGATGGGCTTGCCGTTGACGAGCACCAGCCCCGCCGCGATCCACTCCTGGGCCTTGGCACGGCTGGTCTGGGCTTGCTGGGCTAGGGCCTGGTCGAGGCGCACTCCTTCGGCGCTGAAACGCAACACGGGGGTATTGTGGAACGCCGGAGGCCAAAGGTCAAACGCCAAACGCAAGACGCCAAACGCTAAACCCCCCTCCCTCCGGCCGGAGGGAGGGGGGTTTAGCGTTTGGCGTCTTGCGTTTGGCG
>NZ_QXDL01000071.1:0-18416 GCF_003574345.1 Calidithermus terrae | reverse complement strand
GCGGGGGTGGGTGGGCCACTCCAGCATCGCGCGGCCCCGCTCGGTGAGGCGGCCTTCCTCGAGCGCCCCCAGCGCCTCCAGCAGGGCGCGGGCCTGCCGCAGGGCGCCGGGCGGGGGCGGCGTGACCCAGCCCAGGCCGGCGGGGTCGCTCACGCCCCAACCGGCCAGCTCGAGCAGCAGCGGGGCGAGGTCGGCCTCGAGGATCTCCGGCTTGCGCTGGGGCTGCAGGGTGGCGTGGGTGGCCTCGCTCCACAGCCGGTAGGCCACGCCCGGCCCCAGCCGCCCGGCGCGCCCGGCCCGCTGGTCGGCGGAGTCCTGGGTCACGCGCACGGTCTCGAGGCGGGTCAGGCCGCTCCGCGAGTCGAAGCGGGGGACCCTGGAATAGCCCGAGTCCACCACCACCCGCACGCCCTCGATGGTCAGGCTGGTCTCGGCGATGGAAGTCGCCAGCACCACCTTGCGCCGCCCCGCGGGGTCGGGGAGCAGGGCCTGCTGCTGGGCCTCGAGCGAGAGGTCGCCGTAGAGGGGGAGCACCCGCGCCTCACGGTGGCGCTCCTCCAGCAGGCGCTGGGTGCGGCTGATCTCCGCGACGCCGGGCAGGAAGGCCAGCACGTCGCCCGCGTGGGCGGCGAGGGCCCTCGAGACCGCCCCCGCCACCGTGCCGGAGAGGGGCCCCTGGGGGTCGCGGGGGAGGTAGACGCGCTCGACGGGGTACTGCCGCCCCTGCGCCGTGACGACGGGGGCGAGGAGCAGGCGGCTCAGCCCCTCGCCGTCGAGCGTGGCCGACATCAGCAGCACGCGCAGGTCCTCGCGCAGCGCGGCCTGCACCTCGCGGGTGAGCACCAGGCCTAAGTCGGCCTGTAGCGAGCGCTCGTGGAACTCGTCGAAGATCACCAGCCCCACGCCCTCGAGGGTGGGGTCGCGCTGCAACTGGCGGGTGAGGATGCCCTCGGTGAGCACCTCCAGGCGCGTCCTGCCGCTCACCCGGCTCTCGAAGCGCACCCGGTAGCCCACCGTCTGGCCCGGCTCCTCGCCCAGCAGGGAGGCCATGCGCTGGGCTACGCTGCGGGCGGCCAGGCGGCGGGGCTCGAGCATGAGGATCTTCCGGCCCGCCAGCCAGGGCTCTTGCAAGAGCTCGAGCGGCGCCACCGTGCTCTTACCGGCGCCGGGAGGGACCTGGAGCAGGACGGTGGTGTGCCGGGCGAGCGCCTCGCGGAGGGCCGGGAGGGCCTGGTGGATGGGCAGGTCGGTCATTCAGGAAAAAGCGCCCCGGTAGAGGTCGGCGAAGGTGAGGGTTCCCCCGGGGCAGGGGAGGGCAATGTCCCCGCTGCCGGTGAGGTCTTGCTGCTGCCAGCGGCCTTGCGCGTCGCGCCAGAAGTGCCGCACGGTCATCGTCTCGGTGTCCACGATCAGGTAGGTTTGCAGGCTGGGGATGCTCTGGTAGGCCAGCACCTTCTCGCGCAGGTCCACGCTGCGGGTGCTGGGGGAAAGCACCTCGACCAGGACGCAAGGCTCGGTTTCGTAGCAGTCGTGGGGCACCGGCCCGCCGCACGCCGCCATCGCGTCGGGGTAGTAGAACGCCTTCTCGGAGTCGGAGGTTTTCGGGCCGCCGATGAGCAGTTTCATCTCGGCCATGTGCACCCGGCAGGGTCGGCCCTCGGCGATCCGGCGCAGCGCTACGGCGATGTTGAGGGCGATCAGGGAGTGCCGCTGGCTGGCCCCCGCCGTGGCGTACACCTGCCCCCCCACGTATTCCCGCTTGACGGGGCTTCGCCCTTCGGACTCGAGGTATTCCTCGACCGAAAGAGGCTTGAGCACCGGCCTGACCATGGCCTCAGTCTAGCGCAGGGTCGAGGTCCAGGGCCGAGGCCTGGGCATTTTGCGTAGGACATACGACGTAAGACGTACGACCAGCGTCTCGCGTACGACGTACGACGCACCCTCCGCCCGCCATCCCCTCAAACGTTGTAGCTGCTGCTGCTGGTCTTGCCACCCCGCCCGGTCCAGTTGGTGTGGAAGAACTCGCCGCGCGGCTTGTCGGTGCGCTCGTAGGTGTGGGCGCCGAAGTAGTCGCGCTGGGCCTGGACCAAGTTGGTGGAGAGGGTGGCGCTGCGGTAGCCGTCGAAGTAGGCCAGCGCGCTGCTGAAGGCCGGGGTCCAGACCCCGTGCAGCGCGGCGGTCGCCACCACCTGCCGCCAGGCCGCTTGCGAGCCTTTAATGATCCCGGCGAAGTAGTCGTCGAGCAGCAGGTTTTGCAAGTGGGGGTTCTTGTCGTAGGCGCTCTTGATGTTCTCGAGGAAGCGCGCGCGGATGATGCAGCCCTCGCGCCACATCAGGGCGATGGAGCCGTAGTCGAGCCCCCAGCCGAACTCCTCCGCGGCCATGCGCATGAGCTGGTAGCCCTGGGCGTAGGAGCAGATCTTGGAGGCGTAGAGCGCCTGCCGCACCTGCTCGACGAAGGCTTGCCGGTCGCCCTGGAACTCGGCCTCGGGCCCCTCGAAGATCCGGGAGGCGGCCACGCGCTCGTCCTTGAGGGCGCTGAGCAGCCGGGCGAACACCGCCTCGGCGATGGTGCTGCTGGGGCTGCCGATGTCGAGGGCGGTGACGCTGGTCCACTTGCCGGTGCCCTTCTGCCCGGCGGCGTCGAGGATCACGTCCACGAGGTCTTTGCCGGTCTCCTCGTCCTTCTTGGTGAGGATGTCGGCGGTGATCTCGATGAGGTAGCTGTCGAGCTCGCCTTCGTTCCAGCGGGCGAAGATCCCGGCGATCTCGGCGTTGGAGAGGCCCAGCACCGAGCGCAGCAGGCTGTAGGCCTCGGCGATCATCTGCATGTCGCCGTACTCGATGCCGTTGTGCACCATCTTGACGAAGTGGCCCGCGCCCTCCGGTCCCACCCAGTCGCAGCAGGGGGAGCCGTCGGCCACCTTGGCGGCGATGGCCTGGAAGATGGGCCTGACCTGCTCCCAGGCGGCGGGGTTGCCCCCCGGCATGATCGAGGGGCCGTGCAGCGCGCCCTCCTCCCCGCCCGAGACGCCGGCGCCCACGAAGAGTAGGCCCCGCTCGGCCAGGTAGCGGGTGCGGCGGTTGGTGTCGGCGTAGTGGCTGTTGCCCCCGTCGATGACGATGTCGCCGGGCTCCAGGAGGGGCAGCAGTTGCTCGATGGTGGCGTCCACGGCGCTGCCCGCCTTGATCATGAGCATGACCTTGCGGGGGCGCTCGAGCACCCCCACGAACTCCTCGAGCGAGTACGCCCCCACGATGCTCTTCCCGGCGGCGCGGCCCTCGAGAAACTCCCTCACCTTCTGGGTGGTGCGGTTGTACGCGGCCACGGTGAAGCCCTTGGACGCCATGTTGAGGATGAGGTTTTCCCCCATCACCGCCAGACCGATCACGCCGATGTCTGCTCGCATGTTCACTCCCACAGTTTGCTGAAGAGGGCTTCGAAGCGCCCCCTGGCTTCCCGGTACACAGGGGCCAGCGAAGGATTGGGTTGGAGGGGTGGGTTCGCGGGCGCAGGGATACCCCCCGCCGAACCCCCCGCTAGCATAGCAGCCCCGACCGCCGAGGCGTCGGCGGCGTCTACGGGAACCACTTCGGCCTGCAGGACGTCGGCCAGGATTTGCATCCACGGCGGCGAGGCGGTGATGGAGCCGGTGAGCTTGACCCGCTCCAGGCCGGGGCACAGGCTCTCCCAGAGCTGGGCCAGGCAGAAGGCCACGGCCTCGAGGCCCGCCCGCGCCAGGTGGGCCCGGGTGTGCCGCAAGCGCAAGCCGTGCACGGTGGCGCTGAGGTCGCTGCGCCAGTGCGGGCTGCGCTCGCCGCTGAGGTAGGGCAGCAGGGTCAGGCCTTCGGCGCCCGGCTCGACGGCTTCGGCGTCGGTGAAGAGGCGGGCGAAGCCGTCGCCGCGGGGGTATTCGCCGTAGAAGCGCGAGCGCAGCCACTCCAGCAGCAGACCCGCGTTGTTGACGGCCCCGCCCGCCAGCCAGCGCTGCCGGTCGAGGAAGTAGCACCAGGTGCGGGCTCCGGGCTCGAGCCGGGGCTGGGCCACGACCTGCCGCAGCGCCGCGCTGGTGCCCACGGTGATCACGGCCTCGCCCACGCCGGCCCCGGCCCCCAGGTTGGCTAAGCCGCCGTCGCTGCTCCCGGCGTAGACGGGCAGGCCCAGGGGGAGCCCCGTGGCTTCGGCCATCGCAGGGGAGAGGTGTCCGAGGCGTTCCGTGGCGTCCAGCACGGGCAGCAGGCGCTCAGGGGGGAGCCCCAGCGCCCCCAGGATCTCCTGGTCCCAGGCGCCGGCGTGCACGTTCAGCAGCCCCGTGGTCGAGGCCAGGCCCACGTCGGCGGCCCAGCGCCCGGTGAGGCGGAAGGCCACGTAGTCCTTGATGGCGACGAAGCTCGAGGCCCGCTCGAAGAGCGCGGGATGGGCTCGCCGCAGCCACGCCAGTTTGGCGGGGTAGTAGGGCGCTTGCAGCGGGCAGCCGGTGCGCCGGTAGGCCTCGAGGGGCGGCAGCGGCAGCCCGCCCAGCACGCTCCCCGGGCGGGTGTCGGCCCAGGTGAGCGCGGGGGCCAGGGGGGTTCCTGCCGCGTCCACGGCCAGCAGGCTGTGCATCGCCCCGCTGAAGGCCAGGCCCGCGGGCTTCACCCCGCCCAACTGCTCGCGAAGCTCCCGCAGCACGGCGACCGCCGCCGCAAAGACCTCGCTCACGTCCTGCTCGGCCTGCCCGGGCTCGCCTTGCAGCAGCGGGTAGGAGCGGCGGGTCTGGGCCAGCACCCTTCCTTCGCCCAGCGCCACCGCCTTGCAACGGGTGGTGCCCAGGTCGAGCCCGATCCCCACCTCCATGCCCCGAAGCTTACCCCGACCGTGCCCTGGCTGGCTTTGGGCCGCAGGGGCTGGGGCTATACTCGGGAAACCGTCCATCCCCAGGAGGATGCATGTCTTCGAAAGCCGATTACACCCCGGAAGAATGGGCCACCCTGGCCCGCGCCCCCTTCATGACCGGCCTCATCGTCACCCTGGCCTCGCCCAGCGGCATCACCGGCCTGCTCGGGGAGTCGATGGTGGTCACGCGCTCGATCATCAGCGCCAGCCAGAGCCACAGCACCGACCCCTTGCTGGTGAGCCTGATCGAGGACATCAAGAACACCCGGGGCAAGATCGCCCAGCCCGCCGAGCGCCTCACCGCCGAGAACGCCCGCCTCACCGCCGAGGCCACCCTGCGCCAGGTCTCCGCCATCCTGGCCCACAAGGCCACCCCCCAGGAAGCCGCCGCCTTCAAGGACTGGCTCAGGGACATCGCCCAAGACGCCGCCGAGGCCGCCAAGGAGGGCGGTTTCTTCGGCATCGGCGGGGTACAGGTCAACGAGGCAGAGAAGGCCGCGCTGGCACGGGTGGCGGAGCTGCTGGCGTGAGGATTGGCAGGCGATAGCCAAAAGCTGATGGCTCATGGTTCGTCAAGGGCCGAGGCGTCTCGCGTCTGGCTTTTTGCGTACGGCGTAGGACGTACGACGTATGACCCGCCCCCGGCGCCCGGCTATCGGTCATCGACCTAAAACGCTAAAGTAACCCAATGCGACTGACCATCGAAAAACTGGTTCCCGGCGGCCTGGGGCTCGCCCGCACGCCCGACGGGGTGGCGCTGGTGCGGGGTGGCTTGCCGGGCGAGGTGGTGGAGGCTGAGCTCGAGCGCCGCAAGAACCACTGGGAGGGGGAGGTGAGCGAGGTGCTCGAGCCCCACCCCCGGCGGGAGGAAGGCCCCTGGCCCCCTTCGGTGGACCTGCCGCTGGCCTACGAGGCGCAGCTCCCCATCAAGGCCGGCTTCGTGCAGGAGGCCTTGGAGCGCATCGCCAAGCTGGAGGCTGCGCTCGAGCCCATCCAGCCCTCGCCCCGGCCCCTGGGCTACCGGGCGGCGGCGCAGTACGCGGTGATGCCCGGCGGGGGGCTGGCCTACCGCTACCCGGGGACGCACAACCTGCTGCTGCTCGAGCACGACCCCCTGCTGGCCCCGCCGCTGGCGCGGGCCTTCGGGCAGCTCAGGCCGCTGCAACTGGCCTGCCTCGAGGTCGCCCTGCGGGGCAGCCTGCGCGAGGGCAAGGTGCTGCTCGGGCTCATCGGGGGCGACCCCAAGCGCCTGCAGCCCCTGGCCCGCGACCTGCTGGGCTCGAGCCCCGACGTCGTGGGCGTGACCTGGGCCGAGGACCACCCGGCGGGGCGTTTCCGCGGGCGGGTGCAGGCTTTGGCGGGGGCGGGGACGCTGCTGGAGGACTTCGGCGGCGTTCTCGCCAGCGTCAGCGTGCAGGGCTTCGCCCAGGTGAACCCCGAGGCGGCGGGCCGGATGTACCTCGAGGCCGCCCGCGTCGCGGGCGAGGGGCAGAAGGCCGTGGAGCTCTACGCGGGAAGCGGGGTGCTGGGCTTCCACCTGGCTCGAGGCTTCGCGGAAGTGGTGGCGGTGGAGATCAGCAAGGAGGCCGTGAAGCGTGGCGAGGCCGACAAGGCGCGGCTGGGGGTCTCCAACCTGCGCTTCCACCGGGGCGACGCCAGCGAGCTCGCCAAGTTGGGGACCGCCGACCTCGTCGCCGTGGACCCCCCGCGGGCCGGGCTCTCGCCCCAGACCCTGCAGGCGCTGCTCCAGGCCCGCCCCGCCCGCCTGCTCTACGTCTCCTGCGACCCTGCCACCTGGGCGCGGGACGTGGGGCGCCTGGCGCGGGAGGGTTATAGGCTCGAGTTCGTGCGCCCCTACGACTTCTACCCCTACACCCACCACGTCGAGGTGCTGAGCTTGCTGAGCCTGGCCTGAGCGGCTATTCTTAGCGTTACTTATGGAAATTGACGCCGTTGTGACCCTGCGTTTGGAAGTGCCCGACGACACCGACCTCGACGACCTGGTGCTCGAGATCGACGAGGAAGGCCGCATCCAGTTCGTCGCCGGGGGCGAGGTCGTGGCCGACGGCGCCTCCATCACCGATTACAGCCTCGACGACGTGGAAGAGCTCGACGAGGACGACGAAGACGACGACTACGACGACGAAGACGAGGACGAGGAGGACGAAGACGAGCAGGAGGGCGCCCAGTAGGCGCTACGGCCTCACGGCAACTGCACCGCCCCGGCGTAGCCCTCCGGGCCGGCCGCCAGGGCAGGGAGTAGCCCCTCTGGGCGTGGGATTACCCGGGTTCACCCCTATCGCGCTCTTCCCGCGTGCCGCGTGCCGGGGGGAGCGCACCTGTTCCCTGGGCGGGCAGCCGTCAGGCCGTCTCGAGGGGAATCGCCCCGACCCCGAGCCGAGCCTTAGCCTGCCGCACGGCTCAAACCCTGTGCGGGACGCTCTAAATCTTAGCGTTGCCGTTGTCGGCCTGCGCCTCGAGCCTCCCCGCCGGCTTGGGCCGGGCTCCCACGTAGCGGGCCGCCGTCCACACCAGAACCACCGCGAACACCACCCGCAGCCAGAGCTCGGGGAGCTGGTTCGCCACGAGCCCCCCGGCGAAGGCCCCCGCGATGATCCCGACCACCAGGCCCGGCACCACCTCCTGGGCCAGGTTGCCGTGGCGGTAGTGGGTGTACGAGCCCACCAGGGCCGAGGGGATCATCGCGAGCAGCGAGGTGCCCTGCGCGACGTGCTGCTCGAGGCCCGCCAGCAGCACCAATATCGGCACGATCACGGTGCCCCCGCCCACGCCCAGCAGCCCCGAGGCGAAGCCCGCGAAGGCCCCGGCCACCGCCAGGGGGAGGATGCGTACGGCGCCCTCGAGCGGCTCGGCCACGTGGGGGATGTAGGGCTTGAGGATCAGGATTAGCGCGACCGCGATCAGGTACCAGCCGAAGATCCGCTTGAGCCGCCACTCGGAGAGCTTGTTGGCGAAGAGGGCCCCGGCCCGGGCCGCGATCATCGCGGTGGGGATGATCAGCAGCGAGGCCACCCAGTCCACGGTGCCCTGGGTGGCGTAGGTGATGGCCCCGGTGATCCCGGTGAAGACCACCGCGACCAGGCTGGTGGCCGTGGCGCGGTGCTGGCTGAGCTTGAGGAAGCTCACCATCAGGGGCACCGCGATCACCCCCCCGCCCAGCCCCACCAGTCCCCCGAAAACGCCGGCCAAGGTTCCGATCCAGAGGCTCGAGAGGTTCACACCAGGGTTATACCACGGGATTTTGAATCTAAAACGCCGGCCCTATCCTTACGCGGTTCGCCAGGAGATTGGATTTTTACGGGTTTTTCACGCCTGAGGCCCTACAACATTCCTGCAAACCCGGGGAAGGGGATGCGACCTTAGGAGGAGATCATGAGAAAGAGCATCAAGGCAATCCTGGCGAGCACGGTGCTCGGCCTGGCGGCGGTGGGGGCCTTCGTGGCCGCCTCCGACCACGACGACGGGGAGGCCGACACCAAGGCCAGGGCCCTCAACCTCACCGACCTCTACGTCTTCCGCGAGATCGACCAGAACCCCCGCGCCAAGGCCGACGACCTGATCTTCGTGATGAACACCAACCCCCGCTCGCTGGCGCGGCAGCAGTACTACTTCAGCACCAACGCCCGCTACGAGTTCCGCCTGACCCGCGTGCTGGGCAAGGACGACCCGGCGACCGGCCAGACCGACGCCTTCTTCCGCCTCGAGTTCGGCGCCCCGGACAAGAGCGGCCAGCAGCCCATCACCCTCACCGCCAGCCGGGCCGGGGTGACCCGCACGGTCAAGGCCACCGCCGACGGCAAGCCCATCCTGACCACGCCCCTCACCGCCCGGCCCGTCGTCAACCAGGTCCCCCTCGACCGCGGCGGCGTCAGCGTGTTCGCCGGGCTGCGCGAGGACCCCTTCTTCTTCGACGTCGAGCAGTTCTTCCGGGTGCGGGCCGGGTTGGCCGGGCTGGGCCCCAGCGTGGGCTTCCGCAGCCCCGGCTACGACTTCACCGCCGGCTACAACGTTAACGCCATCGTGGTGCGCGCGCCCATGGAGTGGCTCACCGCCGGCTCCATCGCCAAGACCTTCGACGTGTGGGCCACCATCTCCATCCCCGACCCGGCCAAGCCCGGCGAGTGGAAGCAGGTCGAGCGCCTGGCCCGTCCCGCCGTCAACGAGGGCCTGCTGCTGACCAACGACTACCTCAACACCCTCAACGCCGTCGGCCCCGACTTCGAGGCGGCCGTGCTGAAGGGCGACAAGGCCGCGAGCGAGGCGGCGGCCCCCATCGTGGGCGAGGTCTCCACCGTGCTCAAGCTGCTGGGCAACTCGCCCGAGCGCGTGGGTGCCCTGCTCGGCGCCTTCCTGCCCGACGTGATGCGCATCGACACCACCGGGCCTTCGGGCTACGCCAACGACCTCAACCGGCGCGGCAGCCCGGTGCGCGGCCGCATGCTCAAGGACGACGTGATCGACATCACCCTGCAGGTGCTCTCCAACGGCGCGGTCAAGGGCGACAACGTCTCCTACGACGGCCCCAACGCCGGGGGCACCAGGCACAAGCCCCTGCTGGGCGAGTTCCCCTACCTGGCCGACCCCAACTGAGCCCGGGGCACGGGGTGGGCGGGGAAGGCCTGCTCACCCCGGCCGGTTTTCAGGGCGTAAGGCAAAAGGAGAAGCCCATGACCCTCGCTGACACCGTGCACAGATACCGCATAGCCGGATTCCTCGCCCTGGCGGGCCTGGTCGTGGGGCTGGGCCTGCTGGCTTGGCGGGAGGGCTCGAGGCTGCCCGAGGCGTACCGCTACCGCTTCGGGGGCCTGCTCGAGGCCCGCTCCGAGGCCCGCCGCGGCGCCTACCAGGCCGAGGTCGCCTTTTACCAGGAGCGCCTGCGCCGCAACCCCGGCAGCGGCCTGGACCTAGCCGCGTTGGCCGGGGTCTACCTCAAGAAGGGGCGGGTCACGGGCCAGAGTTCGTGGTATCTGCTGGCCCAGCAGGCTGCCGAGCGCTCGCTCGAGGCCCTGCCCTTCTTCAACACCGGTGCCCTGCTGGTGCTGGCCGAGATCGCCGAGGCCCAGCACGACTTCGGCCGCGCCGCACGGGTCGCCGGTGAGATCCTGAAGGAGGAGCGCAGCAACCCGGCGGCCCGCGCCCTCCTGGCTTCGGTGTACCTGGCGCAGGGGCGGCTCGAGCCCGCCGGGCGCGCCGCCGAGGAACTCGCAGCCCAAAACCCCACGCCGGGCCACCTGGTCCAGCGGGCCCTGGTGCGGCTGGCCGTGGGGGCCGACGAGAAAGCCCTCTCCGACTTCCGGCAGGCTATCGCGCTCGAGGAGCCCGACGACTTCTACGGCGCCGCCCGCACGCGCAGCCTGCTGGGGCGCTACCACCTGCGGCGCGGGGAGGCGGGGCTGGCCCGCGGGCTGCTCGAGGAGGCCCTGCGCATCGCCCCGAACTACCCGCTGGCCCTGCTCTACCTGGCCGAGCTCGAGACCCGCCAGGGCCGCTACCGCGCCGCCGAAAAGCTCTACCGGCGGATCCTTCCGCAGGACCGGCAGACCTACCAGCTTTACGACCACGCCGCCTACACCGGCCTCGCGCGGCTGGCCCGCCTGCAGGGAAGCCCCGGGGAGGAAGCGGCCTGGGAACGGGCCGAGTCGGTGCTGCGCCGCGAGATCGGGCAGGGGGCTTTCGGGCACCGGCGCGAGCTGGCGCGGCTGCTGCTCGAGCGGGGCCGCCCCGCCGACCTCCCCGAGGCCTTGCGCCTCGCGCAGGCCGAGCTGAAGGTGCGGCAGGACAGCGAGACGCTCGAGGTGCTGGCCTGGGCGCTCGAGCGCGGCGGGCGCCTGGAGGAGGCCCAGGGGGTCATCGACCGGGCGCTCGCTACCGGGCGGCGGGAGGCCGGCCTGTACTACCGGGCGGCCCGGATCGCTGCGGCTTTAGGACAGCAGGAGCAGGCCGAGCGGTACGGCTCGAGCCTGCGGGCCATTGACCCCGCCTTCGACCCCGCGCGGGCCGGGCTGGGCAGCTTGCCAGTGGGACGGCCCGCGGCCGTGCACCAGGTGGTGGACGATCCCCTGTCGGGACGGCCTGCGGCCGTGCACCAGGTGGGGGCCGGAGGTGTGGAATGAGGGCTTTGCGCGTGCTGGCGTTGCTGATCGTGGGTTTGCTGGGCGGGGCCTACGCCCACTGGGCCGACCTGGCCGCCGCCGAGGTCGCGGTGGGGGAGCGGGAAGTGCAGGTGGTGCTCACCTTCCCCACGGGGCTGGTGGGGGAGATGGACGCCGACGGCGACGGGCGGCTGTCGGCGGGCGAGGTCGAGCGCAACCGGGAAGCCCTGACCCGCTTTCTCGAGCAGAAGATCACGCTGGAGTCGGGGGGAGAGCGGGGGCGGCTCGAGGTCGCCCCGGCCCAGGCGGCCCGGCCGCTCACCAGCCTGAGCCCCAACGCCAAAACCCACACCACCCTGCGCCTTACCTACCGCTGGGAGCGGCCCGTCGAAGCCTTGAGGATCGAGTACGGCCTGTTCCTGCCGGGGGTTTCCACCTCGAGCTGCGTCGCCACCATCCTCCGGGGCGGCGAGGTGCAGGACGTGGTGTTCCGGCCCGACCACCGGGTGTTCCGGCTGGGGGGCGGGGCTGAGGCAGCCCCCCAGACCTTCCAGAGCTTCCTCAAGCTGGGCCTCGAGCACATCCTCACCGGCTACGACCACCTGCTCTTCGTGCTCTCGCTGCTGATGCTGGGGGGCGGGCTGGCCTACTTGCTCAAGGTGGTCACCGCCTTCACCGCCGCCCACTCCATCACCCTCTCGCTGGCCGCGCTGGGGCTCGTGAGCCTGCCCCCCAGGCTCGTCGAGAGCGGCATCGCCCTCACCATCGCCTACGTGGCCGCCGAAAACCTCTTCCGCAAGGACCTCGGCGCCCTCACCCGCACCCGCTGGGCGCTGACCTTCGCCTTCGGGCTGGTCCACGGGCTGGGCTTCGCGGGGGTGCTCGAGGAGATCGGGCTGCCGCGGCAGAACCTGGCGCTCTCGCTGCTGGGCTTCAACCTGGGCGTCGAGCTGGGCCAGCTCGCGGTGGTGCTCCCGGCCTTCCTGCTGCTGCAGGCCCTGCGCCGCTGGCCCTGGGAGGCGGGGTTGCGGCGCACCGTCTCGGCGGGCGCGGCGGCGGCGGGCCTGGTGTGGTTCGTGCAGCGGGCCTTCCTAGGCGCCTGAGCCGCCGGGCCGCACCGTCTGGCCCACCAGCCGCACCTGCAAGGCCCGCAGCAGGTCGGTCTTGCTGAGGATGCCCACCATGCGCCCGTTCTCCATCACCACCAGCCTCGAGAAGTTGCACTCGGCCATGCGCTTGAGCGCCTCGAGGGCGCTGGCCTCCGGGGCGATGGCCTCGAGCTTGCCCATGCGCTCGGTGATGGGGGCGGCGGGGTCGGCGCCCTGGAGGTCCTCGAGGCTGATGAGCCCCACCACCCGGCCCTCCTCGACCACCGGGTAGCCCATGTGGCGCTCGAGGAACATCCGCTGCAGCAACTCGCCCACGCTGAGGGTAGGGGGCACGCTGCGTACCTCCAGGGTCATCAGGTCGCGCACCCGCAAGCCCTCGAGGGCCTGGCTCAGCGAAGCCTGCTCGGTCTCGGTGCTCGCGGCCATGTACACGAACAGCGCGATCAGCACCAGGAAGAGGTTGAAGGCGTAGAGCCCGAAGATGCCCATGGCGAAGGCGATCAGGCGGCTGACGCCCGCCGCGGTGCGGGTGGCCTCGAGGTAGGGCCGGCGCAACGCCAGCAGCGAGCGCAACACCCGCCCCCCGTCCAGCGGCAGCGCCGGGAGCAGGTTGAACAGCGCCAGGCTCAGGTTGACGAGGGCAAGGTAGCCCAGCAGGAACTGCCCGGCGGCCACGTCGGGCACGAGGCCCCGTAAAACCGCGGAGACCCCCGCCAGGGCCAGGCTGGTCAGCGGCCCCACGACGGCGATCACGGCCTCGGCCCCGCGGGCGCGGGGGATGTCGGTGAGCTGGGCCACCCCGCCCAGCAGCCACAGCGTGATCTCCCGCGTCTGCACCCCGAAGGCGCGGGCGGCCACCGCGTGCCCGAGCTCGTGGACGAGCACGCTGGCGAAGAGGCCCAGCGCCGCCAGCAGGCCCAGCAGGTAGGGCGTGGAGCCCTGGAGCATCCCGGGCTCGGGGGTTATGCCCAGCAGCCGCAGGTAGGTCGGGAGCTGGAGGCCGATGAGGAAGGCGAAGAGGGGCAATACGATCAGGAAGCTGGTGTCGAGGGAGATGGGGATGCCAAGAAGCTTGAAGGGAAGCCGCATGGCGTTTCGGAACATGGCTCGAGTGTAGCGGGGCCTGCTAGGGGCAAAGGTTACGCAGGGCTCACCTGCGACGAAGGGCTATGTGGAATTTTCCCCGCCTTCTGCTAAAATGCGCTCGAGCCTCCATGAACGAGCCCACCTGAACCACCCGGATCCGGCTTTCGGCAACCCCTGAAGGGAGCAGGGGTCCTGGCGCATTCGGGAGGTCGGCGTGTGGTCTTTGCTGCGCGACGCGCGCATACGAACCGTCTGGATCGGTGAAACCGTCAACGAACTCGGCACGGCCCTCTCCTTCTGGGCTTGGGCCTGGATCCTCTACGACCGCTACCCCGAAGCCCCCTGGGTGGCCGGCGCGGCGATCGCGTTGCGCTCGGCCTTCGGCTTCGCGGGGGACCTGATCTTCGGCCCCTACCTCGACCTCTGGGACCGGCGCCGGGTGCTCGTCGTCAGCAACGGGCTGCTGGCCGGGCTGACCGCTACGGTGCCTTTCCTGGTCGGGCCGGGCTGGGGCGTGTGGGCGGTGCTGGGGGTGCTGGGCCTGCAGGCGATGGTCGGGAGCCTCGAGGGGCCGGCCATGAGCGCCCTGCTCGCCGGGATGGCCCCGGCCGGGCAGTACCAGCGCGTCTACGCACTCTTCAGCCTGACCCACACCCTCGGCAACCTGCTCGCGCCCGTGCTCGCGGGGGTGCTGATCGCCGCGCTGGGGCCGGTGCGGGTGCTCTGGCTCGACGCCGCGACCTTCGCCGTGGCGGCCGGGGCCTACGCGCTCGTGCGGCTGCCGGCCTCGCCGCGTGGCCGGGGGTCTGCGGGGTGGTGGCGGCAGTTCCGGGAGGGGCTGGGCTTCGTGCTGGGCCGCCCGCACCTTTGGCTGATGTTCCTGGTGGTGAGCCTCACCAACACGCTCGTCGAGGTCTACAACGCGGTGTTGCTGCCCCGGATCGCCGGCCGCCTGCTCGAGGGCCTGCGCGTCCCGGCCTGGCTCTCCGCCGAGCCCGGGGCCCTGGTTTCGGGGCTGCTCGACACCCTGACGGTGGGGGCGGAGCTCGCGGCCGCGGTGTGGCTGGGCTCGAGGCTCCTCCCACCCCGCCGGGCTTGGAACGGCTTCGCGCTGGGCTGCGGCGCGGTCCTCCTGGGCATCGGGGCGGTGAGCGCCGCCCCCGGCCTGGGGCTGGCGGCCCTGGCCGCGATGTTCCAGGGCTTGGGCTTCGCGCACATGGGCGTCCTGGGCAACAGCCTGGCGGCGGCCCTCACCCCGGACCCCCTGCGGGGGCGGGTAGCCAGCGTGCGCCTGCTGCTGGGCCGGGGGGTGCGCTCGCTCGGCTCGCTCCTGGCGGGGTGGGCCGTGGGCGCGGCGGGAGTCACCTCGATGGCGGTGCTGGCGTGCGGCGCGGGGTTGGGGTTCGTGGCCTGGGCCTGGGCCCGTGTTGTACGGGAGCTAATACCGGATTCAAAAAGATAGTCATCCAAACCAAAGATCTTCAGAGGCTATCTTTTTGAATCCGGTATAAAAAGCTGATCGTCTGATCCCGGCGGGCGTTCGTGGGACGCGGTTAGAGCCAGGTCTCGAGCCAGCGCAGCCAGTTCTCCCCCAGCACCCCGGAGCGGGCCTCGGCGGGCACCAGCTCCCCGATCCTGGCGAGGTCGGCGGGCCGGTCGAGGCCCTGGGGGTTTTCGTTGAGGCCGAAGCCGCCGTCGAAGTCGGAGCCTATGCCCACCTTGTCCCAGCCGATGAGGCGGGCGGTGTGGTGCAGGTGCTTTTGCACGACCTCGAGCCCCACCCGCTCCATGCCCCGGCTCCAGCTGTGGTCGAGGAAGAAGCTGAAGAGCACCGTGCCCACCACGCCCCCCCGCTCCCCGATCGCCAGGATCATCGCGTCGGAGAGGTGGCGGTTGGCGAAGGGGGTGTCGGCGCCGCCCAGGAGGCTGCGGGGGTTGGCGTGGGTGGCGCAGACCGGGCCGCGGAAGACCTCGAGGCTTTCCCAGAAGGCCTGCTCGTCCATGTGGGCGAAGTCCAGGGCCAGCCCGGCCTCGTCCATGGCCTGCAGCAGCTCGACGCCCAGCTCGGTGAGGCCCCCGGGCTCGCGGGTGCCGCCGCAGTAGCGGGTGCGGTTCCAGGCCGGCCCGATCATCCGCACGCCCTCGGCCTTCCAGAAGGCCACCTCGCCGGGCTCGCGGATGCCCTCCCCGCCCTCGATGAGGACCACCACCCCGGGTACGCGGTCGGCGGGCCAGCGCTCCTGGTGGGCCTGCAACTCGGCCGCGCCGCGGATGATCCGCACCAGCCCCGCCTCCTCCCAGCGCTGGTACACCTCGAGCTGCTCCCGCGCCGCCTGGTGGGCGGCCAGGGGGCCGGCGTGTTTCTTGGGGTCCACCCACAGCGTGGCGAAGCACAGCCCCACGCCGCCCTCGCGCAGGGCGGGGAGCGTGACCACGGGGATGTCCTTGTGCGTGTCGCGCCGGCGCAGCTCCTCGAGGGGCAGGGTCAGGTCGCGGCCGAGGTCGAGGGCGTTGTGGGCGAGGTCGAGGTGGGCGTCGACGATCATGGTCTAGAGGATAGCCGATAGCCTATGGCCGATAGCTGATCGCTGGGCGCGGGACGTACGTTTTAGGTCGTACGTCGTACGCGAAACGCAAGACGCAAGACGCAAGACGCAAAACGCAAAACGCAAGACGCAAGACGCCCTAGACCCTCGACGGCGGCGGGGAGGGGTCCCCATGAGCCTTTGGCTAATGGCTGACGGCTGACCGCTTACCGCTCACCGCGTCCGTGTTGCGCCTGGCTCCGGCGCTTCCAGGCGCAGGGCGTCGGGGTGGCGCTGAACGACGCGGTCGAAGGCGGCGATCACGGCGGGGTCGAACTGGCTGCCGGCCTTGGAGCGGACCTCGGACAGGGCCTGCTCGATGGTCCAGGCTTCCTTGTAGGGGCGGGGGGAGATGAGGGCGTCGAAGACGTCGCACACGGCGAAGATGCGGGCGGCGAGGGGGATGTCGGGGCCCATGAGGCCGGAGGGGTAGCCGGTGCCGTCCCAGCGCTCGTGGTGGTGCAGGACCACCAGCCGGGCGGTCTCGGGTAGGAAGGGGAGGTTGCGGGTGAAGTGGTAGCCCAGCGTGGTGTGCGACTGCATGACCTGCCACTGCTCGCTGTCGAGCTCGGTGGGCTTGATGAGGATGCTGTCGGGCACGGCGAGCTTGCCCAGGTCGTGCAGGTAGGCCCCCCAGCGCAGGTCGCGCAGCTCGGTCGGGCTCAGCCCCAGTTCCCGGCCCATCAGCACGGCGAGGTGGGCCACGCGGTCAGTGTGGCCGGCGGTCTCGAGGTCGCGGGCCTCGAGCGCCACCCCGATGGCCCGCAGCGCCCCCTCGTAGGCGGCCTCGCGCTCCTCCCGCTCGCGGCGGGCGGCCAGGAGCGCGCTGACCTGGAGGGCGAAGCTGCTGGCGATCCGCAGCGAGGCCGCGCCGAAGGCGTTCGCGCTGCTGGTGTTCTCGAGGTTGATCAGGGCGTGGGCCTCCCCGCCGCGCACGATGGGCAGGCACAGGCTGGCCTTTAGGCGCGAGAGGTCGCCGAAGTAGCGCGCGAAGTCGGGGAGGTCCGGGCGGCGGTGCAGGGCCTCCCGGATCTCGCACAGCCGCGCGGGCCCGATGATCTGCGGGTCACCCCGCCCCAGCTCGCCGCCGTACCAGAACTCCAGGACGCCGCGCTCGAGCTCCAGGCCCAGCACCGCGGGGGTGTAGCCCTGCTGCGCCGCCAGCCGGTAGCGGCCGGAGGGCTCGAGCAGGAAGATGGTCCCGGCCTCGGCCCCGGGCACCAGCTTGACCGCCGAGTGCAGCAGGTCCCGCCAGACGTTCTCGTCCGGGCCCACCGCCAGCGCCTTCACGGTCTGGAGCAGGGTCTCGCTCTGCGTGAGCTGCTGCTCGAGGTGCCGGATGGCCTGGGCCCGCTCGAAGGCGGTGGCGGCCACGCTGGCGATGACCTCCATCAGCCGCACCTCGCGGTCGGTGAAGGCGCCGGGCAGCTCACGGGCGCAGTGGATCACCCCCAGGGGGCAGCCGTCGGAGGTCATCAGCGGGGCGGTGATCTGGGTGTGCGGGGTGTTCCAGGCGGGGGCCGGGTCGTAGGTGCGGGGGTCCTCGAGCGTGTTGTCCACCTGGATCAGGCGGCCCGAGTCCAGGCTGGCCCAGCTCAGCCCCTTGCCCCGGGGCACGCTCAGGCGCAGGAACCGCTCGAAGAGCCCGATGGCAGAAGTCGCCACCAGGGCGTCCTTCTCGGGGTCGTAGAGCATGATGTCTACGTGCGGCGAGCCGATGAGCCCCGCGATCTCCTGGTTGAGCACCTGGCTGATGCCCTCGGGGGTGGTGGCGCGCTGCAGCCGCTTGGTGAGGCTCTCGATGACCTCGAACTCGCGCAGGCGGGCCTCGAGCGCCGCCCGCTCGCGCTTGTTGGCGACCAAGGCCGCGATCTGCAGCGCGTAATTGCGGGCCGCCTCGACCGAAGACCCGTCGAGCGCCTGGGGGTCGCTGAAGTTGTCGAGGTTGATGAAGCCTTGCACTTCGCCCCCCAGCACCACCGGCAGGCACAAGCTGCAGCAGATCTCGCGCAGGCGCCCCCAGCGGTCGAAGAGCTCGGCGGTAGCCGGGTCCATGAGCCGTTCCTGTGCCTCGAGGGTGTGCAGCAGGAACTCCCGGGTGACGATGCGGGGCTCGCCGCCGAGCCAGTCCTCGGGCCGGGGGTACCAGTAGCGGTGGACGGGGCCCTCGACGCGGGCGCCGAGCAACTGGTTGTGGTAGCCCATCTGGGCCACGAGCTTGTAGGCCTCGCCCTCGCGGACGAAGATGCTGCCGCCCTCGGCGCCCGGCACCATCTCGACCGCCCGGCGCAGCAGCTCGCTCCAGGCCTGGTCGCCCGAGCCCACCGCCAGCGAGGTGACGGTGTGCAGCAGGCCCTGGGTCTCGCGGAGCTGCCGCTCGAGGTGGGTCCCCTTGCGGCAGCGCTCGAGCGCGGTCGCGGCCACGTTGGCGATCAGGCCCAGCAGCCGCTCCTCGAAGGGGGTGTAGGGCAGGTCGCGGGCCGCCTGGAGCACGCCGAGGGGCTCCCCTTGGGCGTCGAGCATGGGGGCGGAGTCGAGGAGGAAGCGGTCCTGCAGGGCGGCCTCGAGGGCGGCCCGCACGGGGCCGAGTTCCTCGGCCTTGCCCACCAGGAAGGGGATCACGCCGAAGCGCGGGCTCTGGTCGATG
>NZ_QXDL01000070.1:0-18458 GCF_003574345.1 Calidithermus terrae | reverse complement strand
CCGCACCTACCCCCCGGTCTACATCCCTTCCACCCCCGGCTACGGCTACGGCGGCGGCACCGGCATCGCCTCCGTGGTGGTGATCATCGTCATCGGGGTGATCGCCCTGTCGGTCATCCAGGGGCTGCGGCGGGCCGGGGCCGCGGGCGGGGCCTACGGCAGCCTCCCCGAGGCCGAGGTGGCCCGCCTGCGCCTGGCCCTGCTGTACAGCCCCTCACTCCAGCGCACCCTGCGCCGCCTGGCCGAGAAGGCCGACACCGAGACCACCCAGGGCCTCGCCGACCTCGTGGACGAGGTGTGCGTGGTGCTGCTGCGCGAGCAGGCCGCGTGGCGCTTCGGGGGGTACGAGAGCTGGAAGGGCAGCCTGCGCGAGGCCGAGGGCCAGTTCGACCGCAGGATGGCCGAGGACCGCTCGAAGTTCGTGGAGACCTTCCGCAAGTTCGAGGGCAAGGTGGAGGCCCCCGGCGACTACACCCCCAAGGCCGAGCCCGACGGGCGCTACCTGCTGGTCTCGGTCCTCGTCGCCGCCCACGGCACGCTGCCCCCGGTGCCGCTCCCCCTGCGCGAGGCCGGGGCCAAAGCCGCCGTGATGGCCCTCTCGGCCACCACCCCCGTCACCACGCTGGCGGCTTACATCTCCTGGACCCCGGAGGCCGAGGGCGAGTCGCTGACGGAGCAGGACCTGCTCACGGGGTGGCCGGGGCTCGAGCTGCTCTAGCCGCTAGGGTCGATGGTCGATGGCTGATCGCTGATGGCCGAACGCCCAACGCCTTGGGTAGAGGCGGGCACAGGGCTGGCCCTTCGCTTACCCGAAACCTGTCATACCGGAATCAAAAAGATAATCATCCAAATCCAAAGATCCCAGAGGTTATCTTTTTGAATCCCAGAGCACACCCTTCGGTCGGCCGCCCCGCCTTGGCGGGGCGGCGTCACCGTTCGGTGACGAACTGACCGAATCCGGTATCAGACCAGCGCCTGGGCGGCTGCGGCGACTTCCTCGTAGGGCGGCTCCTGGGCGGGGACTTCGGCCACCCAGGCCCAGCGCACGCGGCCTCCGGCGTCGGTGACGTAGGCGGCGCGCTGGGAGAAGCCGGGGAGGCCCTTGAGGCTGATCTCGAGCCCCAGCGCCCGCGTGGCCTCGCGGTTGTAGTCGGAGAGGAGGGGGAACTCCAGGCCCAACTGCTTCGCGTAGGCCGCCAGCGTCCAGGGCGTGTCCACGCTGATGCCGAAAACCTGCGCCCCAAGCGCGTTGTACCGGGCGAGCCCGTCGCGAAAGGCGCACAGCTCCTTCTCGCACACGCGGGTGTGGGCAGCCGGGAAGAACAGCAGCACCGTAGGCCTACCCTGCACGAGCTCGAGCAGGCGCTTGGCCTCGGCGGTGACGGTGAACACGGTGACGTCAGGCAGGAGATCTCCAAGAGCAAAACCCATAGCGCCCCCAGATTACCGCCCGCCCGCGCCTAGGGGCTATGGTTAGCGTAAGCGGGAAGCTTTCAGCTATCAGCGGTCAGCCGTCAGCTCGTAGCCCGCGGTAGCCCCCTCCCCGTCCCTCCCCGCGGGCGGGGAGGGAGTATCCCCCCTAGCCCCCCTTGCTAAGGGGGGAACCAGGCGTCTCGCGTTTCGCGTCTTGCGTTCGGCGTAAGACGTACGACGTAGGACGTACGACGTACGACGTACGACCCGCGCCCCACGTCCGGCAACTCCCGCAGCGAGCCTACCCCCCCAGTGCCTGACTGCGGTACGGCTCCGGCAATTCGCCCACCGTGAGCAGCGAGCCGGTGAGGACGACGGGCTGGTCGGGGGAGGCGTGCTCGAGCGCCCGTTCCAGCGCCTCGGGGATGCTGGGGGCGGCTTCGGCGCGCAGGTGGAGGCGGCGGGCCGCCTCGAGCAATTCCTCCACGGGGCGGGGGCTGGTGCGGGGCTCGCTCACCCACAGGCGCTCGACGTGCTCGCGCAGGGGCGGCAGGAACTCGGCGGGGTCGTGGTTGGACTTCATGCCCACCACGAAGAGGGCCTTGCGGCCGGAGAAGGCGTGCTCGAGGGCTTCCGCCAGGGCGTGGGCGCCGTCTTGGTTGTGGGCGACGTCGAGCACCAGGGTGCGGGGCGGGTTGTGGAGCCACAAAATCTGGAAGCGGCCCGGCAGGCGGGCTTTCTCGAGGCCGCGCCGCAGGGCCTCGTCGGAGACCTCGAGCCCCCGGCCCCTCAGGAGGTTGAGCGTCGCGGCGGCCACGGCGGCGTTGGCGTGCTGGAAGGTGCCCCGCAGGGCGAGTTGCAGGCCGATGAGGGGCGTCTGGGGCAGCCAGACCGACAGCCCGCGGGCGTCGGAGGCGTAGTAGGCGTAGCCGTCGGCGCGGCGCAGGGCGGCGGGCTCCACCCGGTGCAGCGGGCACCCGCGCTCGCGGGCCACCTCGCGGATGGCCTCGAGCGCCTCCTCCTGCATCACGCCCGTCACCACCGGGACGCCCGGCTTGAGGATGCCGGCCTTCTCGAGCGCGATCTGGCGCAGGCTGTGCCCCAGCACCTCCTGGTGGTCGAGCCCGATGCTGGTGATGACGGCCGCCAGCGGCGGGGGGATGACGTTGGTGGCGTCGAGCCGCCCGCCCAGGCCCACCTCGAGCACCGCCACCTCCACCCCTTCCTCGGCGAAGTGGCCGAAGGCGGCCGCGGTGATCAGCTCGAACTCGGTGGTCGGGCCGTAGCGCTCGTCGCGGGCCAGCTCCTCGGCCACGGGCCTCAGGCGCTCCACCTGCCGGGCGAAGGCCTCGGGCGGGATCAGGGCGCCGTCCACCTGGATGCGCTCGCGGAAGTCGAAGAGGTGGGGGGAGAGGTAGTGGCCGGTGCGGTAGCCCGCCTCGCGCAGCGCCGAGGCGATGAAGGCGGTGGTCGAGCCCTTGCCGTTGGTCCCGGCCACGTGCACCGCGCGGAAGGCGGTGTGGGGGTCGCCCGCGCGGCGCAGCAGCTCGCGGAAGCGCTCGAGCCCGAGCCGGACGCCGAACTTCAGCAGCGAGGCGGTGTACTCCAGGGCCTCCGGGTAGGTCATCGCGCCCTCGTGGTCTCCACGAACACGTCCCGCACCACGCCGGGCAGGGGGGCGTGGGGCTTGTGCACCCGCACCACCAGGGTGCGGATCTCGCCGAAGCGCTCGAGGATGGCGTCGGCGAGGTGGTCGGCCAAGGCCTCGATGAGGTAGAAGCGCTGCTCGGTCGCCAGCTTCTGCACGAAGCGGAACACCGCGCCGTAGTCCACGGTGGAGCCGATGGCGTCGGGCTTGCCCTCGAAGGCCACCTCCATCTCCACGTCCACCACGAAGCGCGCCCCCAGCTTCTCCTCCTCGGCGTGCACGCCGTGGCGGGCGTAGAGCTCGATCCCGGCGAGCACGATCCTACCCACGCGCCACCTCCTGCGCCCCCAGGGCCTCCCACACCGCCAGCGCCTCGCGGTGGGCCTTCACGTCGTGGACGCGCAGCAGCCGCGCGCCCCGGCTCACCCCGAAGAGGTGGGCCGCCACCGTGCCCGCCACCCGCTGTTCGGCGGCCTCGACGCCGGTGAGGGCGCCGATGAAGCGCTTGCGGCTGGCCCCCAGCAGCACCGGGTGGCCCAGCGCCGCCAGCTCGTCCAGGCGGCGGATGAGCTCGAGGTTGTGCTCCAGCGTCTTGCCGAAGCCGATGCCGGGGTCGAGCACCACCTGGGGCACCCCTGCTCGCAGGGCTTTGTGCGCCTGGGCCTGCAGGAAGGCCCTCACCTCGCCCACCACGTCGGCGTAACGGGCGTGCTGCTGCATGGTGGCGGGGTCGGGGACGGGCATGTGCATGACGACGGCGGGGACCCCGTGGCGGGCGGCCAGTGCGGCCATGCGCTCGTCGCGCAGCCCGGTCACGTCGTTGAGCAGGTGTGCGCCAAGGGCCAGGGCCTCGGCGGCCACCTCCGGCTTGCGGGTGTCGATGCTGAGGGGCACCCCGAGCGGGAGGAGGGCCTCGAGCGCCGGCAGCACCCGGCGCTTCTCCTCCTCGGCGCTCACGGGCTCGGCGCCGGGGCGGGTGGACTCCCCGCCCAAGTCCAGCAGGTCGGCCCCTTCGGCCACCATCCGGCGGGCGTGCTCGAGGGCGGCCTGGGGCGTGGCGTAGCGGCCCCCGTCGGAGAAGGAGTCGGGGGTGAGGTTGAGCACCCCCATCAGCCGGGGCCTCGAGAGGTCGAGGGTGTGCTCGCGCAGGTGTAACCGCACGCGACTATGCTACCCGGCGGCAGCCCGGGTAGGAAACGGTTCCGGCAGCCCCAGCAACCCCGCGATGGCCGCGTGGCGCTGCCGCTCGCTGATGAAGCCCAGCCCCCGACGGCGCCCCAGCCACGACCGCAGGGCCTTGGCCTTCTCGGGGACGCCCAGCAACCCGGCCATCTCCCCGGCCTCGCGCCCCACCGCCCCCTCGCTGAACTCGGCGTAGGAGCACACCCGGCAGGCCAGGTGCATGGGGTTGGAGTCGTAGAAGTGCCGCTGCGAACCGTCCACGTAAACCCACAGCAGCAGCCGCTCGTCGTCCTGGTTGAGCACCGCGATCACCGGCTGGCCGGTGCAGCTCGAGAGCCCCTGCGCCTGCCGCTGGATCTGCTCCTCGCCGGGCTCCACCTCGACGACGGCGAAGCCCTGCCGCCGCTGCACGCTAAAACCCTGGTCGCTCAGGCAAAGCTCGAGCCGCTCGTTATCCCGCAGGGTGAGGGTGGCGTAGGAAGCGCCCATGACATCACCGTAGCACCAGCCGCGCGCGGAGAAAGGAAGCTGAGATGGGGCGTCGAGGGTCGAGGGCCAAGGGGTCTGGCGTACGACGTACGACGTAGGACGTATAGCGCCGGACGCGGGACGTACGCCCCCGCCCGGCGTTCGGCTATCTGCTATCCGCTATCGACCATCGGCCTCTTACCACCCTACACCTCATCCGTGATCCACAGCCGCGCATACGGCTCGAGCCGCACCAGGTGGCGCTCGATGGGCACGAGCTGGCCGCCGATGCGGTCGTGGGGCAGGCTCAGGCCCTGCTGCCAGAGCACCTCGGCGGGGTAGTACTGGACTTCTTCGCTGAAGTTGTAGAGCGCGACCAGGTTGCCCAGCGGGTGGCGGCGCACGTAGCCGAAGACGTGGGGGTTGCGCGGCTCGAGGATCTGCGCCTCGATGGCGGCGTGGAAGTGGGGGGTGGCGCGGCGCACGCGGATGAGGTGCAGCAGGCCGTGGTACATGCGGCCCTCGGTCGAGGCGGGGTCGGCCTTGGCGCGGGCGGCCTTGTCCCAGTCCATGTGCGGGCGGTGGACCCAGCGGTTGTCCTCGGCGTGCTCGGGCTCCTCGAGGTAGGAGTAGTCGTTGAGCAGGGCCAGCTCGTCGCCCATGTACAGCAGGGGGATCCCGCCGAAGCCCAGCACCACCGCGTGGCCCAGCAGCAGGCGCTCGAGGCTGAGGTGAACCTGCCGGGGGTCGTTCTGTTCGAGGGCCTGCTCGAGGCCCGCCAGGCTGGCCCCCGAGCCCGAGATGCGCCGGTCGCCGGTGCGGGGGTTTTCCTGGAAGACCAGCCCCCGGCTGGGGGAAGTGGGGAAGCGCCCGGAGTAGTAATCGGAGAGGAAGCGCCGGTGGGCCTCGCCGGAGAGCCCCACCCGCGCCGCGTCGTCGTCGGCGATGGCCCAGCCGATGTCGTCGTGGCAGCGCAAATAGGTGTTCCAGGCGGTGTTGGTGGGCTTTACAGGGAAGCGGCGCAGGGCCTCGCTCATCAGCCGCACGTCGCGCGAGGCCAGGCTCGACCAGATCTGCACCATCAGGCTGTTGTGGTAGGCGGTGTCGCTGACCAGGCCGAAGTGTTCGCCCTGGCCCAGGTAGTGGATCAGGTCGTCGGGGGCCACGATGGCCTCGGCCTTGAACAGCACTGCCGGGGCCACGACGCGGGCCACGGCGCGCAGGGCCTGGGTGATGGCGTGCACCTCCGGCTGGTTCTGGCAGTTCGTACCCAGGCGCTTCCAGATGAAGGCGATGGCATCCAGGCGGAAGACCTCCACGCCCCGGTTGGCGAGCCAGAGGATGAGGTCGGCGAACTCGAGGAAGACCGCGGGGTTGGCCCAGTTGAGGTCCCACTGCCAGCGGTTGAAGGTCGTCCACACCCACTTGCCGCTCGCCTCGTCGAAGGTGAAGTTGCCCGGGGCGAAGTCGGGGAAGACCTCGGGCAGGGTCTTCTCGTACTCGTCGGGGAGGGTGCGGTCGGGGAACATGTGGAAGTAGTGCTGGTACCTCGCCTCGCCCGCCCGGGCCCGCACCGCCCACTCGTGCTCCTGGGCCACGTGGTTGAGGACCAGGTCGCAGCACAGCGCGATGCCCCGCGCGCGCAGCTTGGCGGTGAGGGCCTCGAGGTCGTCCATGCTGCCCAGGTCCTCGCGCACGGCGCGGTAGTCCATCACCGCGTAGCCGCCGTCGTGGGGGGCCGGGCGCGGCTTGAGGAAGGGCATGAGGTGGAGGTAGCGCACGCCGAGCTCCTCGAGGTAGTCCAGCCGCTCCTCGATGCCCTTGAGCGTCCCGGCGAAGCGCTCGGTGTAGGCCACGTAGGCGATCATCTCCGGGCGCTGGAACCAGTCGGGGGCCAGCAGGCGGTGGGCGTCGAGGCGCTTGAGGCCGGCGGGGCGGGCGCGGTGGGCGGCGGTGAGGACGGGGAGCAGCCGCTCGAGCAGCCCCTCCACGTCGGGGTACACCGCCGCCAGGCCGGCGTGGAGGTCGGGCAGGTAGCGCTCCAGGCGCAGGCTGAAGGTCTCGAGGTCGCTGCCCGAGAGGTCGCTCTCGGCCTGGACCAGCAGGCGCTCGAGCAGGGGGCGCAGTTCGGCAGGGAGCGGGGTGGAGAACATCGGTCATTCAGGCTACTGCAAAGGCTACGCTCCCCGAAAGCACCCCGGAAAACCACTCCTTACGTTAAGGGAAAATACAGAATCAATCCTGCTAAACTGGACAGCATGGGTCGCCAGTACGACCACGGCCGTTCGTACGACGGTCATCGACACGTTTCAAGCTACCGCCCTCACCGGGAGGAGCTCAGCCCTGAGCAGCAGCGCGCCCTGGAGCAGCACCGGGAAGAGTACCGTCAGCGCCAGGCGGCCCGGGAGGCCGAGCAGGCCCGCCGGCAGGCCTTCCGCGAGAAACACCCCCAGCGCTGGACTTACGTGTGCCAGACTTCCATCGCCGGGCAGCCTTGCACCCTGACCCTACGAAGCCTCGACGGCGAGCTCGAGGGCCGCGTGAGCTACCCCGCGCAGGGCTACGTCACCCGCTTGGAGGGCCGGCTCGAGGAGGGATCCGTCACCCTCACCGAGCGCAACGCCCAGGGCCGGCGCTTGGGGGAACTGCGCCTCGAGGCCCGCGACCTGGGGCGCTTGCTCGAGCGCGGCCACCTCCCCGCCCGCTGGCGACCGGCCGGGGGTGGCCGGGTGGAAGAGGTGTACCTGCGCCTGGAGCGCGAGCACCTGCCGCTAGACGGCAACCTCCTGACCCTGCCGGAGGTGGTCGCGGCCCCAGCCCCCAAGGCCCGCCCTTCCCCTTCCCGCCCGCAGGGCCAACCGGCAGGCGAGGGCCTCGAGCGCAAGGCCCAGCGCCTCGCCGAAAACCTCGCCTCGGCGGGAGGCGGCCGGGCCGCCGCTGCCGCCGAACTGGCCGCCTACCCGGACGCCGAGCGCGAAGGGGTGTTGCGCTACCTCCAGGAGAAAGCTCCCAAGGCCTTCGCCGAAGCCCTCCGCCTGGGCTATTCCCTGCTGCCTGTCGCCGGGCTGCAAGCCCAGAGCGCCCCACCGCCCGCCCGCACCTGGCGTGAGACGGGCCGCCTCAAGGGCAACCCTCCGGTACGCAGCGAAACCGAACCTCCCAACAAGAACATCGTCGAGGACGAGCGGGAGTACAAAGCCATGCTCGCCAGCGCCCAGGCCCTGCTGCAAGAACAGCGCAGCCGCGCCCGCCGGATGCTCTCCCCCGACGCAAAGCAAGTCCTGGACTACCGCTACTGGTTCGCCCAGGTCTACGGCCACGTCACCGAGAACGAAATCCTCTTCGCCCAGGAGCGCACCTACTACTACCCCACCTACGTGCTGTGGTGCGTGCTCTACTTCGACAAGCTCTACGAGGACAACCTGAGAGCCGTCGCCGGCAAGCAGGAGCCCCACTGGCGCGAAGCCTTCAAGACCGCCACCGCCCAGAAGCAGATGGAGGGCATCCCCGGCCAGGTCGGCAAGATCGTCTTCTCGCTGGTGGCCTCCATGCTGGCCCACATCCGCTTCGACCTCCCCCGCGCCGAGGCCTGGGTCTTCGAGCGCTACCGGGACGCCTACGGGGCCCGCCTCGAGGACTTCCGCCCCGACTTCTTCGCCATGGGCGGCGTCTTCGACAACGCGACCCGCCAGATGTTCGCCGACATCGAGCGCCTGCTGCGCCTCATGGGGACTTCCTTCGACGTAGAGCTTGCCAAGTTGTTCAAGCAGGGCGGTCTCTCCGAACACGCCATGCGCGACCTGCTGGGGGCCAGCATGAACCGCGAACGCCTGGCGACCTGGCACCGCGCCGAGCGGATGGTGGCCGAGGGCAAGGCGGGCGAGGACCCCTACCGGCTGCAAAACGAGCGCCTGGTGGGCGACGTCACCCGCAAGGACCACCTCTCGGGAACCGTCGGGGCCATCGGCGTCAACCGGCCCGGCCTCGAGGGCATCACCAACAGCAACGCCGTTGACCACGTTCTCGGCTACCTCAAGGCGGGCAACAATGCCATCGGTAGCCTCCTCCTTGACGGGCTGGACGACCTCATCGGCGGGCTGGTCGGCCAGGCTTCGGTCTCGGACGAAGCCATCCGCTCCTGGGACTTCTACAAGCGCTCCACGCTCCTCATGGAGTTCCAGAAGGGCGAGATCGCCCAGGCCGCCCTCCTCGGCAGCCCCGGCTCCCCGGGCTTGGCCCAGGACTTCATGCTGCGGATTGTGGAGGCCTCGAGGCAGATTGGCGACTTGGTGCTCCTGATCGATAGCGTGGACGCTTACTCGCTGGTGCGGCTGTTCGACGGGGAGCGGAGAGAGCGGCTGGAACGCCTGTTGGCTCGGGAATACTACCCCAAGCTCACCCTGATGAACGCGGCTAACCAGATTGCCAAGTGGATGGAGGCGGGCACAGAAGAGATAAATAAACAATCTGCACGCATAGTTTATCTCTATAGCGCCCAAAGCCCAGAGAAGAAAACGCGCTTGGATGAGGTGTTGACTCAGCGCTACAACATCCAGCCAAAGCAATTCTTGAGGTAAGCCATGCAGCGATCCGTGCTAACGACCTTAGTCATAGTGGCCGTGCTCGGCGTGGCCGGGGGGGTGCTCATGCTCTCGCGAAGCGGTTCCCACGTCTACACCGACGATCTCAGCGACCCGGTGGAGGTCGCCGACAGCTACATCCACGCCCTGCTGCGGAAGGACCTGGTGCGCGTCGCCTACTACTGGACGGGGGACCTGAAGGCCTACGAGAACTCCTTCTTCGGCCGCTTCACCCCCTCGGTGCTGCGCATGGCCCGGCGGGAGGCCCTGCCGCTGGAGAACTACCGCTGGAGGCTGGGCCCGGCGCGCGTGGAGGGGGACGTGGCCTTCGTGAGGGTGGAGCTGGAGATCATCGACACCACCGCGATCGCGGCGAGGTATGAGGAATTAAGGGGGCTTCGCCCCGACAAGGACGGCAGGATGCCGGACGGGCCCCCGGACCCCAACCTCACCGTCGAAGAGGCCTGGAGGCTCGCCCGCAACGACCCCAGCGTGGGGTGGGACCGCTTCGAGCACGACCTGAGGCTCAACCGCACCGCGAAGGGCTGGCTCATCGACATGGAGGCCGACGACCGCCTCATCACCATCCTCTACCGGGGGTACGACCCCGACGCCGAGCCGGACCGCTAAGCCTTTCTCGGGCCATAGTTGAGGCTACGTATTCCGCTCGCGGCTTTATGATAGCCCTATGGTGGATTACGACCTTTCCGACAACGCCTTGGTGGGGCTGGTGACCCTGGCCCTCGAGGGCGCGCAGGGGCTGCGCCTGGCCCAATCCGGGGCCCGCAGCGTGGGGGAGATGATCTCCGGGCGGCGCGGCAAGCCGGTGCGCGTCGAGCGCGAGGGCGACTCCTTAAGCGTTGACCTCAACGTGTGCGTGGACTACGGCCACCCCATCCCCGAGCTCGCCAAGAACGCCCAGCGCACCGTGGCCGAGGCCCTGAGCGCCTCGACCGGGCTCAAGGTGCGGTCCGTGAACCTCACGGTGGTGGCGGTGGAGTACCGGGAGGGCGGCAGTGCGGCGTAAAGCGCGCGAACTGGCCTTCAAGGTGCTCTTCGAGTACACCAACGGCGGGGGCGACCTCGAGGCCGCCTGGAGCCACGCCACCCAGGACCTCGAGGGCGACGACGAGACCTACGGCGACCCGCTCGACCGGGAGAGCCTGGACTTCGCCCGCAAGCTGATCGAGGGCTACGGGCGCGAGGCCGCCGCCGTGGACGGGGTGCTCGAGGCCACCATCGAGGGCTGGAGCTTCGGCCAGATGGCTAAGACCGACCTCGCCATCCTGCGGCTCACCGCCTACGAGATGCTCTTCGAGAAGACCCCCCACCCGCCCCTGATCGAGGTCGCGGTCAAGATCGCCAAGCGCTACGGCGGGGAGGACTCGGGCCGCTTCGTCAACGGCGTGCTGGCCCGCCTGCTCAAGCGCATCGAGGCCGGGGAGGTCCCGACCGCCTCGAGATAACCCCGCGAACACCTAGCCCCGTCCCCAACGAGGAGTGCCTTCATGCTCGAACTTGCCGGCCCCCCCGTGGCCGAAGCCGTCTACGAAGAACTCAAGGCCGAGCTCGCCCGCCTGCCCTACGTGCCCCACCTGCGGGTCGTGCGGGTGGGGGAAGACCCCGCCTCCGTCTCCTACGTGCGGCTCAAGGACCGCCAGGCCAAGAAGCTCGGCCTCAGCAGCCAGGTTGACGTGTTCCCCGAAGCCACCAGCGAGGCGGCGCTGCTCGAGCACGTCGCCCGCCTCAACGCCGACGACGGGATCGACGGCATCCTGGTGCAGTTCCCCACCCCCAAGCAGATCCGACAACAGGCGGTGCTCGAGGCCATCGACCCCGCCAAGGACGTCGATGGGCTCACCCCCGTGAGCGCGGGGCGGCTGTGGGGCGGGCAGGAGGCGCTCGAGTCGTGCACCCCGGCGGGGATCATGCGCATGCTCAAGCACTACGGCATCTCGCCGGCGGGCAAGGAAGTGGTCATCGTCAACCGCTCGAACCTGGTGGGCAAGCCCCTCGCCGCCATGATGCTGCGCGAGAACGCCACCGTGACCATCGCCCACTCCCGCACCCCCCACATGGCTGAGGTGACGCGCCGGGCCGAGATCCTGGTGACGGCGGTGGGCCGGGCGGGGTTCGTCACCCCCGACATGGTGCGCCCCGGCGCGGTGGTCGTGGACGTGAGCGTGAACCGGGTGGGCCGCAACGAGCAGGGCCGCGACGTCCTGGTGGGCGACTGCACCCCCGAGGTGGCGCAGGTGGCCTCGGCGCTCACCCCGGTGCCTGGCGGGGTGGGCCCCATGACCGTAGCCATGCTGCTGTTCAACACCGTCAAGGCGGCCGTGCGCCGCCGGGGCACCTTGTAAAATAGCCCGGGTTGACCCGCGTATGGCCGAACTTCTCTCCAATCAGGTGCTCTGGACGGCCCTCTTGGCCAGCGCCCTGGCCCAGGTCCTCAAGCTGTTCATCTACTACTTCGTCGAGCGCCGCTGGGAGTGGGAACGGCTGATGGAGACCGGCGGGATGCCCTCCTCCCACTCCGCGACCGTCGTCGCGCTGGCTGTGGGCATCGGCATGACCGAGGGCTGGGGCAGCACCTACTTCGCCATCGCCGTGGTGATCGCCACCATCGTGATGTACGACGCCACCGGCATCCGCCGCGCCGCCGGGATGCACGCCGCCCGCCTCAACGACCTTTTCGAGGAGCTGCGCACCGTCATCCAGCGCGGCCCCGAGCAGGAGCCCTTGAAGGAGCTTCTGGGACACACCTACCTCGAGGTCACCGTAGGGGCCATCTTGGGCGGGGTTTTCGCCTGGCTGAGCTTTAACCTTTTTTGATTCAAACCCAGCACCCCGGTCCTGAACTTCCCGCCCCGGGCAGGGGAGGGTATACTCGGCGGGTCATCCGAGGAGAGGGGCCATGGGGCGCTGGATCGTTTTGGGATTTCTGCTGCTGTGCGGCTTTTCTTTCGCCGCTTCGCTCGAGACCCAGGTGATGAGCCTGATCAACCAGGCCCGCGCGCAGGGCGTGCGCTGCCCCGGCGGCGGGGGCGGTTTCAAGCTCCCGGCGCTCAGGTACGACCCGGTGCTGGCGAAGGTGGCGCTGGGCCACGCCCTCAACATGGGCCGCAACGGCTTCCTCTCCCACTACTACGGCGGCGTAGGCCCGCGGGTGCGGGTGAGCCGCGCCGGGTACCGCTACAGCCGCATGTCGGAGATCATCTTCAAAGGAAGCAGCCCCAGCCCGGCCAAGGCGGTGCGCTGGTGGCTGCGCTCGGGCGTGCACTGCCGCGCCATCATGAACCCCTACTACAAGGAGTTCGGCGCGGGCTTCTCCCGCGTGGGCAACGCCTGGGCCGTGGTGCTGGCCCAGCCCCGCTGAGCGGTCGCGGGCCGGGCAAACACGGCCGCTCACTCGCCCCGCGGCTCAGGGCGTCCTGCGGTTGGCGATCGTGATCAGCACGTAGAACGCGATGCTCTGAAGCACGGGGAAGGAGAGCAGGGTCAGGCCCCCCGGCTTCCAGGCGAACAGCAGGACGGGGATGAGGGTGCCCACCACCGGGATCCAGATCAGGCTGGTGAGGTTGCGGGCTTTGAGCAGGCGGTAGGCGGTGTAGAGGTTGAAGGCCGAGAAGGCCAGCAGCAAGAACCAGGCGACGGCGACAGTACTCATGGTTTCGTGGGGCCTGAAGTGGCCCTGTCCTTTCGCCGCTCATTATCCCTTATCCCCGGCCCTGCCCCGCCTCTGGAATGGGCCCAACCGTCTGCGTGGCGCGGGAGTATCCTCGAGTCCTACCCCCAACCCCCCGCCCCTGACCGGGCCGGAGGCGACGCGCATCAGCGAGAACCGAGGAGGTCGCCATGATCGTGGTTCGGGACGTATTCCATCTCCACTTCGGCAAGACCCGCGACGCTTTGGCCCTGATGAAGGAGGGCCGGGCCATCGAGCAGCGCATGGGCTACCCGCTCTCGAGGGTGCTGGTGGACATGACCGGCACCTACTACACCCTCGTCAACGAGAGCCACTTCGAAAGCCTCGCCGACCTCGAGGCCGTCCTGGGCAAGATGGGCCAAGACCCCGACTGGCGGGCCTGGTACGCCCGCTTCGTGCCCCTGGTGCGGGAGGGAAGGCGCGAGGTTTACCGGGTGGTGGAGGTGTAGGAAGCCGTCAGCTCGTGGCCCGTCGCTGCCCCACCCCGTCCCTCCCCGCGGGCGGGGAGGGTTTATCCCCCCTGGCCCCCCTTGCTAAGGGGGGAACAAGTCGTCTTGCGTCTTGCGTACGACGTAGGACGTACGACGCACGACCCGCGCCCCGCGCCCGGCGTTAGGCCATCCACCCCCCACACGCTAGACTGTAGAGGAGTTCAGGGTATAATCTTATACCGAGTATAAGTTTTTGGAGGCTTGATGCTGAGCGTACCCGAAAAAATCCTCTTCGTGCTCGCGGTGGCCGCCACGGCCTACTTCGGGGGGATGGCCTTCTACCGGGTGTACCGGGCCGTCCTCCGGGGGAAGCCGGAGAACCGCTTCGACAACCTTCCCGCCCGCATCGGCAGGGGGCTTTGGCTGACCCTGACCATGCAGACGGTGTTCAAAAAGCGGCCTCTGGTCTCCTTGCTGCACGCCTTCGTGTTCTACGGCTTCGTCTACTACCTGCTGCTCAACGTGCTCGACGTGGTCGAGGGCTTGTTCCCGGTGGTGCTGCGCGGGGGGTTTTGGAACGGGGTCAACCTCACGGGCGACGTCCTCACCGCCCTGATCCTCCTCGGCATCATCGGGCTGTGGATCCGGCGGAACACCGCGCCGGGGCGGCGCACCTTTAGCTGGCGCGAGAAGACGCCCATCCACGAGAAAGCACCCGGGGGCATCCGCCGCGACTCGCTGATCGTGAGCGCCTTCATCACCTTCCACGTGGGCTCGAGGCTGCTGCACAAGTCGGCGCAGGCCGCCGACGAGGGCCCCGACCCCTTCCAGCCGGTGGCCTCGGCGGTGGGCAACCTGCTGGGCTACCTCGACGGGCGGGAGATCGTCTTCCTCGAGCACTTCTTCTGGTGGGGTGCTTTGGGCTCGATCATGCTCTTCGTCCCCTACTTCGCCCGCTCCAAGCACATCCACCTCTTCCTCGCGCCCATCAACATCGCGCTCAAGAAGGAGAAGCCGGGGGCGCTGCTGCCCATCGCCAAGGACTTCGAAGAGCTGGAGAAGATGGAGAAGTTCGGCGTCGCCAAGCTCGAGGACTTCACCTGGCCCCGCCTGCTCGACGCGTATAGCTGCATCCAGTGCAACCGCTGCCAGGACGTGTGCCCGGCCTACGCCACCGGCAAGGCGCTCTCGCCCGCCGCCATCCTCATCTCCGAGCGCTACGAGCTCAACCAGATCCTGCCCGCCTTCGCCGCCGGGGGGGAGAGCCCGCGCCCGCTCCTCGACTTCGCCACCAACGAGGAGAGCGTGTGGGCGTGCACCACCTGCAACGCCTGCGTCGAGGTCTGCCCGGTGGGCAACGAGCAGATGCTGCACATCATCGACATCCGCCGCGAGCGGGTGATGATGCAGGGCGAGTTCCCGGCCCAGCTCGGGCAAGCTTTCCGCGGCATGGAGCGCAACGGCAACCCCTGGAACATCGGCCAGGACAAGCGCATGGCCTGGGCCGAGGGCCTGCCCTTCGAGGTCAGGACCGTATCCCAGAACCCCGAGGCCGACGTGCTCTACTGGGTGGGCTGCGCCCCGAGCTACGACCCCCGCGCCCAGAAGACCGCCCGGGCCTTCGCCGAGATCCTGCACGAGTCGGGCGTGAACTGGGCGGTGCTGGGCAAGCAGGAGAAGTGCACCGGCGACGCGGCGCGGCGGGCGGGCAACGAGTTCTTGTTCATGCAGCTCGCCACCGAGAACGTCGAGACGCTGAACGCGGTCATGGAGGCCAAGCCCAAGACCATCGTCACCACCTGCCCCCACTGCTTCCACACCATCGCCAACGAGTACAAGGACTTCGGCGGCCACTACACCGTCAAGCACCACAGCGAGTACATCGCCGAGCTCATCGACGCCAAGCGCCTGCAGCCTTTGCCCATGGACGGCGACTCGAGCGTCACCTACCACGACCCCTGCTACTTAGGCCGCCACAACGGGGTCTTCGACGAGCCCCGCGAGGTGCTCAAGGACGTGGGGCTCAAGCTCAGCGAGCCGCCCCGGCACGGCAAGAACTCCTTCTGCTGCGGCGCGGGCGGTGCCCAGTTCTGGAAGGAGGAGGAGCCCGGCGCCGAGCGCGTGAGCACCAACCGCTACCGCGAGCTCAAGGCCACCGGCGCCGCCACCATCGCGGTGGGTTGCCCCTTCTGCATGCAGATGATGAACGTGGAGACCGCACAGGAGCCTGAGGGCCAAGCCCCGCAGGTGCTCGACATCTCCGAGCTGGTGCTTCAGGGCATCCGCAAGAGCAAGGAAACTCCCGCGGAAGCCACCGACTGAGCCTGCCGGGCGGCTTCACGTGCAGGGGCGGTCCACGGACCGCCCCGGCTTTTTTGGCTCCCGGCTCCGTCACGCGGCGAATTAGGTAAATCCGCCTACACTCGAGCCTTCACCAAACCTACAAACTCGAGCGGTACTCTCAGGGGTAACTATGGATTTTCAAGCGCCGCAGTTGCTGCTGTTGCTGCTGGTTTTGCCCATTCTGGTATGGGAGTACCGCCGCAGAATCGCCAAAGCGACGTCCAGCGCTTACGTCTTATTCCCCGACCCCAAGCAGTTCACGGCCCTGCCCCGCTCGGCCTGGAAGCGCCACCTGGGGGCGGGGCTGTACCTGCTGGCTTTGGCGCTGGGCGTCGTGGCCCTGGCCCGGCCCCAGGCCAGCGTGCTGATGCCCGACAACCTGGCGGGGGTGGTGCTGACCATCGACATCAGCCTGTCCATGCGGGCCACCGACATCGAGCCCAGCCGCCTGGAGGCCGCCAAGACCGCGGCTCAGACCTTCGTGAAGGCCCTGCCCCCCGGCGCTAAAGTGGCGCTGGTGAGCTTCGCCGGGTACGCCAGCACCGTGGTCCCCCTCACCGCCGACCACGCGCGGGTGCTCGAGCAGATCGACAGCCTCGAGCTCGCCCGCCGCACGGCCATCGGCGAGGGGCTGCGGGAGAGCCTTTCGCAGTTCCCGCTCGACGAGGCGGGCAAGCCGCTGGGGCCCTCGACCGTGGTGCTGCTGTCGGACGGGCGCAACAACTGGGGAGTCGAGCCGCTCGAGGTCGTCGAGGAGGCCAAGGCCATGGGCGTGGTGGTGCACACCATCGGCCTGGGCCGCCGCCAGGGCGAGGAGGACTGGACCTCCAGCAACTGGATGGCCTTCGACGAGGAGACCCTGCGGGCCATCGCCGAGGCCACGGGCGGGGAGTACTACGCGGCCGAGTCGGCCCAGGCGCTCATGGACGCCTACCGCAAGCTGGGCAAGGCGGTGGGGTGGAAGCCCACCCGCACCGAGGTCAGCGGCCTGCTGACCTTCCTCGCCGGGCTCACGCTGGCCTCGAGCCTGGTGGTGTCCAGCCTGCGGCGCAGGGTGGTCTGAGCCCGGCCGGCTCAGAGCGGTTCCCACGAATACCCCACACGGCCCGGTTGGCCGTGTGGGGTAAAGCACCCGCCGATCCCGGCGGGTGCTTGTGGGAAACGCGATCAGAAGCCGCCGTCGAGCTCGAGCCAGAGCTGCTCGAGCCGGAATTGCAGGTCGCGCAGCTCGAGCTCGGGCTTCGCCTCGAGGCCGAGCGCGGCCAGGGCCTCGCGCAGCCGGGGCTCCTGGCGCAGCCGCTCCCGCAGGGGGGTGAGGCGGAGTTCGAGGGTCCGGTCGGGGCCCGGGCTGAGCAGGCCCGGCAGCCGCCGGTTGGCCTGGGCGATGGCTACCTCGAGCACCTTCGCCGGGGCCAGGTTGAGCAGCATGGCCCCGGGGAAGCCGCCCGCGTGCAGGTGCTCGACCCGCAGCCGCAGGGTCTGGGTAGGGGCGTCGAAGCCGAGGTGCCGCAGCCGCAGCTCGGCGTGGGGGCCGCTGGCGAAGCCCACGCCCAGGCGCAGCAGCCCCGGCTCCAGCCGCAGCTCGCGCACCTCCCCGCCGTGCAGCCGCCCCAGTGAAAGCCGCAGGGCCCGCACCTCCAAGGGCAGGTCGAGGCCCCGGAGGGGCTGGGCGAGGAGGTGAGCGAGGAGGGCTTGGGTGAGCTCGAGGGTCAGCGAGGCCCGCAGGTGCATGAGGCCGATTATTCCCCAGCCCGGCGTGACGCGGCTGAGAAGGGGGCTGCCGGTGTCTGAGAGCCGCCTTAAGGCCAGGTGAAAACCCCGCTTCACCCCAAGGCGAGCGCCCCGCGCATACACTGGACCCGGGAAGCCATGCTCAGAACCGCACTGATCGGCCTCATCGCCCTGGCCTCCCTGGCCGGGGCCGTCCAGCTCAGCCCTCCGCGCATCGGCGACCACCCCGGCTACACCCGGGTGGTGCTGGACGTCCCGCCCCGGGCGACGTTCCGGCTCGAGCCCCTGGGCCCCGCGCTGCGGCTCACCCTGCCGGGCCAGAGCGTGCGGCCCGCCATCAAGCAGGTCGGCACGCCCGAGCTCAGCGGCTACGTGCTCGAGCAGAAGGGCTCCGACGCGGTGGTCACCCTGCTCACGCCGCAGGGGGTGGGCAGGAGCTGGGGCTTCCGCAAGACCGGGCTGGCCCCGGCGGCGGGCCAGCAGGGCGAGCGGCTGGTGCTCGACATCTCGGGCGCCTTCGTGGACCCTGCCCCCCTGCCGCAGTTGCCCCCGTTCAGCTTCGTCAAGGCTTCCGGGCGGCTGTTCTCGGTGGTGCTCGACCCCGGCCACGGCGGCCCCGACCCCGGGGCCATCGGGTTGGTGACCGAGAAGGCGGTCAACCTCGAGGTCGCCCGCCGGGTGGGCAGCCTGCTGCGGGCTGCCGGGATCGAGGTGACCTACACCCGCGAGGACGACCGCGCCTTCTCCGCCGACAAGCGCACCGACCTCTCCAAGCGGGTGGCGCTGGCCCAGGGCAAGCACCTCTTCGTCTCGATCCACGCCAACGCCGCGCCCAGCGCTTCGAGATCAGCGCCACCGGCCCGCTTTACGGCAAGAAGTACCGCGAGGCCGAGGGCGAAGCCCGCGCCCTCGAGGACCGCGTCCTCTCCCGCTACGCCCTCAGCCGCGAGCAG